>JBKJRE010000486.1:0-10869 GCA_046594775.1 Rhizobiaceae bacterium
CGTAGCTGCGAGACCGGGGAGGTTCCGTCCAGAGGTTCCCCTGGGGGTAATACGGCCCCCGCGCGCCGGAGATAAAGGCGCACATCGCCCGCCTGGCATAGCATTCCTTGGGCGGGAAGCAGCTGGAACGGACGGGAACGGAAATCGCCGGCGGGGGTAAGAGCCCGGTTCGCCGCGAGGCGAATTGGAAGGTCCGGTGGACCTTTCAAAGGGTTCGAACGCCTGGAGCGAAAGCGACAGGCCGGGTCGCAAGACCGCCCATTAAAAATTAGCAGGCGGTATCCGATCCGCCCCGCTTCCCGACTTCTCCCTCCGCGGCAGGGAGCCTTCCTTGACAATGGCCAGACGGCGATGCCGGGCGTGGCGGCGATGAGGCGCGTGCCGCTACTCGGCGGCGAGTTTGTACTCCTCGACCGGCTTCGGCAGTTCGTGAACGGGAGTCGCCTCCTCGTCCGGCTCGTCCGCCGCGTTCGGCTTCACCAGCCAGCACCACAGCCTCGCCGTACCGATGGACGCGTCGTCCATGATGGTGAAGAAAGAAGGGACGAAGATCAGCGACAGGAAGGTCGAGACCAGCAGGCCGCCGATCACGGCAATCGCCATCGGCGCGCGGAACTCGCCGCCGTCGCCCAGCGCCAGCGCAGCCGGCACCATGCCGGCCGACATCGCGATGGTCGTCATCACGATCGGCCGTGCGCGCTTGCGGCCGGCGTCGATGATGGCCTCCTTGCGCGGGACGCCGTGCTTGACCTCCTCGATGGCGAAATCAACCAGCATGATGGCATTCTTGGTGACAATGCCCATCAGCATCAGAATGCCGATCACCACCGGCATCGACACGGCCGAATTGGTCAGCCAAAGCGCCGTCACCACGCCGCCGACCGCGAGCGGCAGCGAACCGAGAATTGTAAAGGAGTGGAATACCGAACCGAACAGCAGGATCAGGACCACGAGCACCAGCATCAGGCCGGTCGACATGGCCGTGGCGAAACCCGAAAACACTTCGCCCATCACCTCGGCGTCGCCGGTTTCCTGGATGCGCGTACCGGCCGGCATGTTCTTGACCGCCGGCAGGTTCCATACCGTCGCCAGCCCGTCGCTGAGTTCGGCGCCCGGCGCCATGTCGGCGCTGATGACGACGCGGCGCTCCCGGTTGAAGCGGGCGATAGACGACGGCCCCTGGCCAAAGCGGATCGTCGCCACCGACGACAGCGGCACTGTGACGCCCGAGGGCGAGGTTACCGGAAGCTGGCTGACGACGCCGATGTCGTCGCGAGCAGCCTTGGCCAGTTGCACGCGTATCGGGATCTGCCGGTCGCCAACGGTGAATTTCGCAAGATTTGCTTCGACGTCGCCGATCGTGGCGACGCGCAGCGTGCTCGAGAGCGTCGTTGTCGAAATGCCGAGTTCTGCAAGCCGTTCGAGATCAGGCTCGATGATCACTTCAGGCCGGTCCAGAGCCGCATTGGAACTCACCGCGCGAAATTGCCCGGTGGCCGTCATCTGGCTCTGAATCTTGCGCGCCTGCTCGTCCAAGAGCGCGCCGTCGGTTCCCATGACGCCGAGAGCCAGTGCGCGTTCGCCGCGGTCGTTGACGAAATATGCGCGCAGGTCGGGCACTGTCTCCATCTTGTCGAGCAGCGTCGCTTCGATCTGCCACTGCGGGGTTTCGCGTTCCGACTTGTGCTTGAGATCGGCGATCACCGTCGCACGCCGCGGCTCCAGCGTTCCGGTCGGGCTGACGCCGCCGATGACGTAGACGTTCTCGACCTCGGGCACTTCGCGCATCAGCTTTGTGACCTGATCTGTCGTGTCGCGGGTATCCTCCAGGCGGCTGCCGGGGGGCAGTTCGAGCGAGAAGATTATGCGGCTGGCGTCCTCGCGCGGGATGAAGCCGGACGGCAGAAAGCCCATCGCGTAGATCGAGCCCGCAAAAAATGCGATGCCGGCAGCCAGCGTCACCCAGCGGAAGCGCAGACTTCCCCTGAGCAACGACATGTAGCCGCGCATCGCAATGCCGGCCTTCGGTTCCGAATGGCCATGGCTGCGCAGAAAATAGGCCGCGAGCATGGGCGTTATGAGACGGGCGACCAGCAGAGAGAAGAATACGGCGACGGCCACCGTCAGGCCGAACTGCTTGAAATACTGGCCGGCAACGCCGCTCATGAAGGACACTGGCGCGAAAACCGCCATGATGGTGGCCGAAATCGCAATGACCGCCAGGCCGATCTCGTCGGCCGCTTCCAGCGCGGCCCGGTAGGGCGTCTTGCCCATCTTGATATGCCTGACGATGTTCTCGATCTCCACGATCGCATCGTCGACCAGAATGCCCACAACCAGCGTGATGCCGAGCAGGCTCACCAGATTGAGCGAAAAGCCCATCATGTTGAGTGCCCAGAAGGTCGGGATGATCGACAGCGGCAGCGCCACGGCCGAAACCAGGGTCGCGCGGAAGTCGCGCAGGAAGATCAGCACAACGGTGACCGACAGGACCGCCCCCTCGATCAGCGTTTCCATCGCCGAATCGTAATTGCCTTCGGTGTAGGTGACCGAATCGTCGACCTTCTTGACCGACACATCGGGGTAGGCTTGCTCAAGTTCGGCCACGGCCGCCGTCACGCGGCTGCTTACCTCGACATCGCTTTCGCCCTTGCCGCGGAAAACGCCGAACGAAACAACGGTCTGGCTGTTGACGCGTGCAAAGGATTTCGGTTCGGCCCAGGCGTCGCTGACCGTCGCAATGTCGGACACGGCGATCTTGCGTCCGCCCGAAAGCGGAATTTCAAGCGCGCGCAAATCGGCGATGCTGTCAGCGCCCCCAAGCGTGCGGATCGACTGGTCGCGGCCGCCGAAGTCGGCGCTGCCGCCGGTCAGGTCCGCATTGGCCGAGCGCATCGCGCGGCTGATGTCGCCGGCGGTGACACCCAGCGCGGTCAGCCGTTCCGGATCGATTTCCACCTTGATCTCGCGCGTGACGCCGCCATTGCGGTCCACTCGGGCGACACCCTTCAGACCCTGCAGCTTGCGGATGACCGTATCGTCGACAAACCAGGACAGTTCCTCGAGCGTCATTGCGGGCGCCGATACAGCATAGGTGACGATAGCCTGCCCTTCGACGTCGATACGGCTGACGACCGGTTGGTCGGCGGTGGCGGGCAGGTCGGAACGGATGCGCTCAACGGCATCCTTCACGTCGTTGACCGCCGTCTGCGTATCGACCTCAAGCCTGAACTCGACAACCGTCTGGGAGTTGCCCTCGGTCAGCGTCGAGATCACGTTCTTGACGCCGCTGATGTTGGCGACGGCATCCTCCACCCGTTTGGTGACCTGCGTTTCCAGTTCGCTCGGTGCGACGCCGGGATCCGTCACGGTGACGGAGACAAGCGGGATATCGATATTGGGAAAGCGCGTGATCGGCAGCTTGGCAAAGCTCATCAGGCCCAGCGCCATCAGGACGATGAACAGCAGGATCGGCGGAACTGGATTGCGGATCGACCAGGCGGAGAAATTCCAGTTCAAGGCTTGATCGCTCCCGTCGTTTCCGCGCGGATGGGCGTCACCATGTCGCCGTCTGCCACGAAGGTCCCGGCGCGAGAGACCACTTCCTGGCCTGCCGACAGACCCGAGACAACTTCAACAAAACCTTCCGCGCGGGCGCCGAGTTCTACCGGAACGCTCTTTACCTTGCCGTCTTCGACAAGCTGCAGCAACGCGTTCTCGCCCGTGTACATGACCGACGACGTCGGAACCGCGATGCCCTGGCGCCTGGACAGCTCGATGGTGCCCCGCGCGAATGTTCCGGCCCGCGCATTGGCGCCGGGTGCAAGCGAAATCCTGATGGACCCCAGTCGCGAAGCCCTGTCGACTTCAGGCGCTATCCTGCGAATGGATCCTGCCACGACCTTATCGGTCCCGGCCAGCTGGACAATGGACTTCATCCCCTTGGCCAGCCTGGGCAGATCGGTTTCGGGCACGTCGGCAGCCAGCTCGAACTCTCCGTCAATTGCGATACGGAAAAGCGGCCCGCCACCGGTCACGACAACGCCACCCAAAGTCGCATTGCGTAAAAGAACCAGCCCGTCGGCGGGCGCGCGAAGCTCGGTCTTTGAAATCTGCAGCAACACGTTCTGCTTCTGCGCGTCGACCACGTCGAGTTGCGCTTCGCTGGCCACGACTGCCTTTTTGGCCGAGTCGAGCTTGGCGCGGGCGCTGTCGAGTGCATTTACCGCGTTGTCGCGCTGCGCGTCGGTTGCGATGCCCTTCTTCTGCAAGGCGAGCGCGCGAGTCAACGCCTCCTCTGCTTGTCGCACGGCGACTTCGGCATCACCGATCTGGGCTTTCATCTGGGCGACATTCGCCTCGGCCTGTGCCCGGCTGGCGACCATCTGCGCCAGTTGCGTGTCAAGCATCGAGCGGTCGAGAACCGCAAGAACCTCGCCCTTCTTGACGGTGTCGCCGATGTCGGCATTCAGAGCAACCACCGCCAATCCGTTCAGATCGGTTCCTACCGCCGCCTCCTCGCGCGGCAGGATCGTTCCGTTGACCGACAGTGTCTCGACCAGTTCGCGGCTTTCGGCGGCAACGACTCGAATTGCCGGCGGCGCCTGTTCCTTGACGACGGCGGGTCCTTCCGCGCGCGCCCTTTCAAGGCTCGGCAACGAAGCGGCGCCGGCCAACGCAAGTGCGGCAAGGGAACTCAATACTGTCCTGCAAAAGGCCATTGTCATCTCACGCTTCCAGCCGGGCGCTTGCTTCACCGCTCGCGGGCACTTCCGCATGGCGCGGCCGCAACATCGCGACTGTGGTTGCCCGCAGCATCGTCTCGATGCTGTCGTAGCCTACCCCGTGACTTGGCAAGTCGCTGATTGCCAGCCCCTGGCCTATGGCCAGAATCATCGGCACCAGAGCCTCAAGTCCGACAACAGGCTCGATCTCGCCCCGATCAAGCGCGCCTTGCAGATAGTCATGGAACTTCTGATGCACTTCGCCCATGCAACTGTCGCCGATAGCCCGGATTGCTTCATTGCGCAGAGACTCCGTCGCGATCTCCGCGAAAATCGGCGCGTTGCCGTTCTCGTGCGTAAAGCGCAGATGATCCAACGCGCAGTTCACGATACCGTCTACGACGCAGGGGCTGTTCGCCATGACCGCGAACTTCTCCGCGTCCTCACGCCGATTGGCTTCGCAGATGGCCTCGATCAGCGATTCCTTGGAAGGAAAGTAGCGGTACAACGCGCCCGGACTCATGGCGGCCTCGCAACAGATCTGTTGCATCGACGTGCCTTGGAAACCAGCGCGGACGAAACATGTCTTTGCCGCATCCAGGATACGTTGCGCCTGGAGGTCGCGCCGTTCGGAGCGCGAATGGACATGTCCGTCCAGCGGCTCGGCCTGCGTGGCCTCGAAAAAGCTAGATTCTTCCATCGCAACATCCAGTTCAAGAAAGTGCACGCCGCTTCGGATCCTGCGAACGTTCATTCGCCAATTATGCGAACGATCATTCGCAGTCAATGCGGCATATCTCACACTGCTGACAGAATTGGTCACAAGAGCGTGTGGCGGCCGGCAGCAGAGACAACCAAGTGTCGCCCGCGGAACCAGCGTGCGCTACCCGAACTTGCCGGTTCTGGGAAAACCCTTCGGCGCGATCCGGCCTGCGGACGCTCTCGCGCCGATCCATTCAAACAGTTCTTCCCGGCTGCGGGAAAAGGTTCGGTCGGCGGAGTCCTGCCAAGAGAGCCCGGTTTCGACAGAAAATGTCTTGAGGTCGAGCACGCCGCCATCCTTGTATTTCTGCAGTCGGACGCCCTTGCCCCGCGCCATCTCGGGAATTTCGGCGAGCGGGAACACCAGCATCTTGCGGTTCTCGCCGACAATCGCGAGATGGTCCCCCGAAAGCGGAATGCAGTTGGATGCCTCGTCCGGCGCCTTGACGTTCATCACCTGCTTGCCCTTGCGGGTGTTGGCCACGACATCCTGCTCCGAAACAACGAAACCATTGCCGGCATGACTTACCAGCAGGCGTTTGCGCGCCGGATCGTGAACGAAGGCCGTCACGATGTCCTGGTCGTTGTCCATATCAACGATGATACGGATCGGCTCGCCATGGCCGCGGCCGCCGGGCAGCCGGTCGGCGCCAATCGTGTAAAATTTGCCGCCAGTCGTGAAAACCAGAATCTTGTCGGTGGTCTGCGCGGGAAACGCCAGTTTGAGGCTGTCGCCCTCCTTGAAGGTCAGGAGCGACAGATCGCTCAAATGGCCCTTCATGGCGCGCAGCCAGCCCTTTTCGGAAACAACGACGGTGACCGGCTCCTTCTCGATCATCGCGTGGGCGATGTCGGTGAGGTCATGCTCGGGGGCGTCGGCGAATTCGGTCCGGCGGCGGCCGAGTTCTGTTTGCGGACCGAACTTCTTGAGCGTCTCGCCGACTTCCCAGCGAATTGTCTTCCACTGTTTGGCCGGCGACCCGAGCAGCGCCTCGATCTGCTTCTTCTCCGCCGAGAGCCCTTCAAACTCCTTGCGAATCTCGAACTCTTCCAGCTTGCGCAAGGCGCGCAGACGCATGTTCAGGATGGCCTCGGCCTGATTGTCCGTCAGGGACCAACGGGCGATCATGACCTGCTTGGGCTCATCCTCCTCGCGGATGATCCGGATCACCTCGTCGATATTGAGATAGGCGATGAGGTATCCGCCCAGAATCTCCAGCCGCCTCTCGATCTCGCTGAGGCGATGGCTGGAACGGCGGACAAGCACTTCCTTGCGGTGATCCAGCCATTCGGAAAGAACGCTTTTGAGCGACAACACGTTCGGCACCTTGCCGCGCGACAGGACATTCATGTTGACCGGAAAGCGGGTCTCGAGCTCGGTCAGTTTGAACATCGATTCCATCAACAGCCCGGGGTCGACCGCTCGGCTCTTTGGCACCAGAACGACGCGGATGTCCTCGGCGCTTTCGTCGCGGATATCCTCCAGAAGCGGAAGTTTCCGGGCGATGAGGAGCTCGGCGATCTTCTCGATCAGCTTGGCCTTCTGCACCTGATAGGGAATCTCGGTGACGACGATCGTCCAGGTGCCCCTGCTCTGGTCTTCCTGCTGCCATCTGGCGCGCAGGCGAAAGCCGCCGCGACCTGTGGCATAGGCGTCCACTACGGAATCCCAGCCGTCGACCACCATTCCGCCTGTCGGGAAGTCCGGCCCGCGTACCTTGCACTCGAGCAGAGCCAACGGTTCGGTCTTGGCCCGTTCCACTATGTTTGCCCATTGCCCCGGCGACGTCATCAGGTCGGCCACCGAGGCGTCGCGGTTGTCGATCAGATGCAACGCCGCGGCGCAGAGCTCGGCGGCGTTGTGCGGCGGGATCGAGGTGGCCATGCCGACCGCGATGCCCGAAGAACCGTTGGCCAGGATATTCGGAAAAGCACCCGGCAGGACGACCGGCTCTTCGTCTTCTTCATTATAGGTTGGGCGAAAGTCGACCGCATCCTCGGTGATGCCTTCAAGAAGAAGGGTCGCGACCTCGGTCATTCGCGCTTCGGTGTAACGCATCGCAGCGGCGTTATCGCCGTCGATATTGCCGAAGTTTCCCTGGCCGTCGACCAGCGGATAGCGGACCGCAAAATCCTGAGCCAGACGAACCAGCGCGTCGTAGATCGATTGGTCGCCATGCGGATGAAACTTGCCCATCACCTCGCCGACGATCCGCGCGCATTTGGCAAATCCCTGATCCGGATTGAGCCGCAGCAGACGCATTGCGTGCATGATGCGCCGATGAACGGGCTTCAGCCCGTCGCGAACGTCCGGCAGCGCCCTGTGCATGATGGTCGACAGCGCATAGGCGAGATAGCGCTCTTCGAGCGCTTTTTTCAGATCGACCGGCTCAATATGATCACCGCCGCCCGATCCAGGCGGCAAAAGGCTTTTACCCATGGTGCGGAGTTAGCCGAGCCGTTGATTCGCGGCAAGAGCCGGCCTTTGCGGACGAACAGAGATCGCGCCTTGAGCAATCGTTGGCCTTTCACCATTCGTGCGACATGCGTGTCAGCGCAATTGCCATTTGGACAACTTTTCGACCAATGTTTCGCGACGCGCCATTTTCCCGTCCAGTTCGTGACGGAGTGGTGGCAGATGTCAATTGCGGGAGGCCGTTTAGTGAAATCATACCAAGCCTTTATCAGACCTTTCGCTGTGTCGGGCCTGCTTGCGGTGGCCTTCACAACATACGCGTGCGCTCAAGACGTGTCTGCTGTCGCCGAAAGGCTGAAAGCGGTGGCAACGGGACAAGGCATCGAGATGTCATGGAGCAGCGTTTCCGGCGACGCGTCGGAGATGGTGCTTGAAGGTGTCAAGATAAAGCCATCAGGCGAAGCAGACCTGCTTCCCGTCGGCAAGGTCACCTTGACCGGCGTGTCCGAGGATGCCGGCGGCTATTCCATCGGCACGCTGACCACCAGCCCCTTCTCGAAATCGGGCGATGGGGTCGATGTCGCCGTCAGCGCGTTGGTCATAACCGGCGTCCACATCCCCGCCGTGGGCGCGCCCGGAGCTTTGGCGACGCAGATGGGTTCTTACAAGCACGCCGAACTGGCCAGCATCTCGGTTCTGGTCGCGGGAAGACCAGCATTCCAGATGCAGGGACTGGGTTTCGACATGACTGCGCCGGAAGACGGAAAGCCGATGGAATTCAGCGGCGCCGCCGACACGTTCAGCGTCAACCTCGGCCTGGCCCAGGATCCACAAACAAAGGCCATCATGGACGCGCTCGGCTACGATACGCTGAACGGCCATTTCGAATTGGCGGGTTCCTGGCAGCCGGCGGACGGCCGGTGGTCGTTGTCGCAATACGATATATCGATCGACAATGCGGGGACGATTGGCACCGCCATCGACTTTGGCGGGTTTACGCCTGACGTCGTGACATTGATCCGGGATCTTTCCGGGAAAATGGCCAAAACATCAGAAGAGGGCAACAGTGCCGCCAACCAGATGGCCATGCTCGGGCTCATGCAGCAGATCACGTTCAACCGCGTTTCGCTGCGCTTTGACGATGCCTCGCTCACCAACAAGGTTATTGGACTGGTGGCTCAAATGCAGGGTCAGAAGCCGGCGGATGTCGTCAATCTGGCCAAAGCGACTTTGCCCTTTGCGCTGATGACGCTGAACAGCCCTGACCTCACCGCCGAGGTATCGAGCGCGGTAAATACCTATCTCGACAACCCCAAAAGTCTCGAAATCGTGGCGGAGCCTTCCGAACCCGTGCCGTTCGCGATGATCATGGCGACCGCCATGTCGAATCCCAACGATGTGCCCACGACGGCCAATGCGCTGTGGAAAATGCTCGGTTTGAAGGTCAAGGCAAACGAGTGATTGGCGGGTAAGGCAAAAAATAAGGGGCCCGGCGGCGCTGCCGGGCCCTTTTTCTTGAATCAGATGAATCCGTTGACTGGCTTTTCTAATCTTCCTTCTTCGGCGCGGCCACCCGGAGGCTCAGCTCGCGCAATTGCTGCGGCGTGGCCTCTGAAGGCGCGTTCATCAACAGGTCCTGCGCCTGCTGGTTCATCGGGAACATCGTCACCTCGCGCAGATTCTTGGCGCCGACGAGAAGCATGACGATCCTGTCGACGCCGGCCGCCATGCCGCCATGCGGCGGCGCACCATACTGGAAGGCACGGTACAGCCCGCCGAAGCGCTCCTCGACGGTGGCGCGATCGAGACCGGCCATTTCGAACGCCTTGACCATTGTCTCCGGCAGATGGTTGCGGATACCGCCCGAGGCGATCTCGAAACCATTGCAGACCATGTCGTACTGGAAGGCCTTGATGGTGAGCGGATCCTGGCTGTTCAGCGCGTCGATGCCGCCTTGAGGCATCGAAAACGGGTTATGGGCGAAGTCGATCTTCTTCTCGTCCTCGTTCCATTCGAAGAACGGAAAGTCGACGATCCAGCAGAGTGCGAAGCGATCCCGATCCACGAGGTTCAGTTCCTCGCCGGCGCGCGTGCGCGCAGCGCCAGCAAAGGAGGCGAATTTCTTCGGATCGCCCGCGGCAAAAAAACACGCGTCTCCGTCTTCAAGGCCGAGTTGTGTGCGGATTGCCTCGGTGCGTTCCGGACCGATGTTCTTGGCGACGGGACCGGCGCCTTCAAACTCGAATTTGCCTTCCGGCATCTCTACAGCTCGATTTTCTACGTTTGCAGCAGCATTCTCCAATCCCCCCCGAACCGTTCGGCGCCAGAAGATGTAGCCGAGGCCCGGCTGTCCCTCGCCCTGCGCCCAGGAATTCATCCGGTCGCAGAAGGCTCGGCTGCCGCCAGTCTTCGCCGGGATGCCCCACACCTCGGCCTTCGCATCGTTGGCAAGGATATTGGCGAACACCTTGAAGCCGGAGTCGCGAAAGTGCTCCGACACGTCCTGCATCTCGATCGGGTTGCGCAGGTCCGGCTTGTCGGAGCCGTATTTGCGCATCGCGACGTCGTAGGGAATGCGCGGGAACTCCTGCGTTACCGGCTTGCCATTCGCGAAGGTCTCGAAAACGCCGCGTAGCACGGGCTCGATGGAACTCAGCACGTCTTCCTGTTCGACAAAGCTCATTTCCAGGTCGAGCTGGTAGAACTCGCCGGGCAGCCGGTCGGCGCGCGGATCCTCGTCGCGGAAGCACGGGGCGATCTGGAAGTAGCGATCGAAGCCCGCCACCATCAGCAGCTGCTTGAACTGCTGCGGCGCCTGCGGCAGGGCATAGAACTTGCCGGCGTGAAGGCGGCTCGGCACGAGAAAATCGCGTGCTCCTTCGGGCGAGGAGGCCGTGAGGATCGGTGTCGAAAATTCGTTGAAGCCGATGTCGTTCATCCGGTTGCGAAGCGCGGAGACGACGCGGG
>JBKJRE010000352.1:0-3736 GCA_046594775.1 Rhizobiaceae bacterium
CCGTTGCTGGGCGGTGATGGATAACGGCGAATCCGGATAGCGCTTGATGAACCGCTGCAGCGCCGAAGGATCGGTTGAATCCTTCAGCCGGTCCCACTCCAGCGCTTCCTTCGAAGAGGACTCGCGGCCAGAAGGCGTGGACTGCGGCGGGAGAGCGGCAACAATCACATTGGCGGGCGGCGCCTGACTCTCCATCTGGGCGCGCGCCAGGTCGGCATAGAAGCCGGTCGGATGGGTTCCCAGAAACACCTCCCATGCCCGGCGCGATCCGATTTTCTGGACCAGATCATAATCGGCCTTGACGTCGCTCATTGGCGTGTCCTGCGCCACCGCAGGTGCCGGAACCAGCGAAATCGTGCCGCCGCCGAGCGAGCCATACACGAACGGCTCCTGCCGGTTGCTGGTGGTCTTCAACACCTCGTCCCTGACCCGCCCGAAGGCGAGCCGGACGTCGAGGCCGGGAACGGTCAGGTTCTTCAGCACCGCTGCGGTGAAAGGGCTGTGCTGGCCATCGCCGTCGTCGGCGGTCGAGCCGGGCTTCGCGGCGTAAGCGATCAGGGTGTCGGTGCTGGTGGGCTCTACCCGGCCGAGGCCGGACAGCACCGCGCGATTGGCAACCTTGCGTTCGCGACGCATGGTTGTGGTGAAAGGATTATCGCGGCAGGCGTCCAGGATGATGAGGCGCAGCCGCTTGGCGCCGTCCGCCGACGACACCAGCCGCTCCAGCAGAATCGCTTCGTCGTCAGCGTCGCGATCGCTGGCGAGCCTCGCATCGGTCGGGATCAGGTAATTGGTCCCGGCCAGCTCAAGGCCATGACCGGCGTAATAGACCACCGCGATGTCCGCCTGATCGGCTGCCGCCTCGAACCTTCGGATCGAACGCTTGAACTCGAGATTGCCGACATTGATCTGGACGTCGACGGAGGGGACTCGAAGCCCGCATCCCTGAACATCTTGGCCACGGCGTTCGCATCCCTCGAGGGATTGGGAAGCTGCGGAACGGTCTGGTAGCTTGAATTGCCGACGATCAGCGCGACACGCTTCTCCGCCCATGCGGCGTCGGGAACCATCGACAGCATGGCTCCTCCGATCAATGCCGCCAATGGGACGAGGCGCTTTATCATCTTCCTGTCGAGACTTGCGGCAAACCGGCATGGCGGGCGGCTGACCCGACATCCACTGACCCCGCAAAGCAATATCCTCTCCATCCTCCGCGATCATCGGGTCGCGATGACGGAGCTTGGGGGCATCATCAATTTAGCGAAGCCGACACCGCCTATCGTGTGATTTGGATCACTTCCAAAACTGCCGCGAGGTCAGCCGCCTAAAAATCAGCCTTACCCCCATCATTTGAATGGGAGTTATCAGGCTATGGAGCCCGCTTCTGTGGCCACAATGCTACACCACCTAAATTTCACAGCATGGATCACGTCCGGCCGCCTTGTTGCGCTTTCGGCCTGCGAATTGCTGCCCTAGAATTTTCCGAGACAATTGCGTGCTTGCGTTGATTCTATTTTTTTCCGGACTGGGGACTTAAAATGACGGCTTCTTTCGCGGCAGGATCGCGCGGGCTTCGCGGCAACAAGATCAGGATGCTTGCCGGACTGGCATTTGCCGCTCTGCTGTCGGCGCAGACCGCCGCGATGGCGCAGAATTGCAACGTGTCCAATATCGCTGGACCGGCTGGTATCGGCGTGCCGCCCGGCACGACGGGCCCGGGAGCCGGCCTACTCGGCCAGTTCGCCAGCTCCTTGTCCGCGCAGATTTCGGCAGCGACCAGCAACGCCAATACGGTTTTCCAGGCCGGACAGGGAAGCGCCTTCGTATCGGCGCCCGGCAACCCGCCACCGGATTCGCCGGGTGGAGGAATCTGGGGACGCGGCACCGGCGGCCAGGCCACGGTGTCGAGCACGTCGACCTCCCAGACCCTCAACCAATCGCCTCCCGCCACGCTCAATCAAACCACGACGGTCAACTGCAACAACCAGATTCGTGAAAACTATGCCGGCTTCCAGATCGGCGCCGACACCGCGCGGCTGAACTGGAACGGCTGGAACCTGCACCTCGGCACCACGGCCGGCTATCTCGAATCTAATTCGACCTCCCTCAACAACGGGTTTGCCAGCAACATCCAGATCCCGTTTGTCGGCACCTATGGGGTCGCGACCTACGGCCGTTTCTTCGCCGACGCGCTGCTGAAGCAGGACTTCTACAATATCGCCCTGAGCAACGCCGGCGCCGGCTTCTTCTCGCAGCCGATCTCCGGTCGCGGCACCTCGTTTGCGATCAATGCCGGTTACAATTTCGCGATCGCAAATAACTGGTTCATCGAGCCTTCCGCCGGCTTCACCTATTCGAGGACCAGCTTCGATTCGTTTTCGTCGGTTGGCCAGCCCGGCGTTGGGCAGGGAGCCAATATTTCCGGCACCTTGAAGATCGAAGACGTCACCAGCCAGATAGGCCGCGCCAGTGTCCGCGTCGGCACGTCAGTTCAATCCGGAAACCTGGCGCTCACGCCCTTCTTCACGGCCAGCGTGTTTCACGAATTCGCGGGGAATATCACCTCGAACTTCAATACCTGCGCGAACTGCAATTTCTTCGGACCAGGCGTGCCGGTGCCCGGCGGGTTCTCCGCGGCCACCTTCAGCGCGGCCACCACGACGTCCCGGGTCGGAACCTATGGCCAGTACTCCCTGGGCATCGCCGGACAGGTCGTCAATACCGGCTGGCTGGGATTTGCACGCGTCGACTACCGCAACGGCGAGACCATCGAGAGCTGGTCCGGCACCGCGGGCCTTCGATATCAATTCACCCCTGAACTGCTTGCGTCCGTGATGCCGACCAAGATGCGGGTCAAGGCGCTGCCGCCGGCCATGGCCTACGTGAACTGGACCGGATTCTATCTCGGTGCCCATGGCGGCGCGGGCTATGGACGTGATGACATCGGCTTTGTCGGCTACGCCCAGACCGCAGGTACACGTTCTGCCGGCGTGCTCGGCGGCGGCCAGATCGGCTACAACTACCAGATGGCCAACAAGTTCGTGCTCGGCGTCGAAGCCGATGCAAGTTGGGCCGATCTCAAGGGCGGCCGGACCTGCGGCACCGACAACGGCCTCAATGCGGCCGGCGTTCCCGGCGGCTTCAGCCCGTTCTTCCTGACCTGCAACACCCGGCTGAACTGGCTTGCATCGGCCACCGCCAGGGTGGGCTATTCCTGGGATCGGACCCTTTACTACGTGAAGGGCGGCGCCGCGTTCGTCAACGAGACCGTGTCGGCGAATTGCATCGTGGGCCCGTTCAACGTGCCGGGCAATGCACGGACCTGCAACAATCAGGCAGGCGCCCTGATCAACAGTATTTCGACCTCGGACACCCGCGTAGGCTGGACCCTCGGGATCGGCGCCGAATTCGCGCTGAATGCCAATTGGTCGGCCAAGGCCGAATACGATTACATGGGCTTCGGAACTCGGACCGGCTTGGCCAGCGACAACACCACGCAGCTGACCTCGCGCACCGACGTGCAGGTTACCAAGGTCGGTTTGAACTATCGTTTCGGCCCCGGTACTGTTGTCGCCAAGTTCTGATCGCTTTCGAATTCGTTCCGATCGGGCGGTCGCGTCAAGCGGCCCCCCGCAGGCATTTGTGACCTGAACGACGCCTCGTCTCGACAAGCCCGGTCAAGGTCGTATAGACGACCTTGCGCGCACCCGCTCCCACCGGCGCCGAGATGAGCCAG
>JBKJRE010000361.1:0-3717 GCA_046594775.1 Rhizobiaceae bacterium
GTCCGGAGTGAGACCCGATAAGTAAAATATAATTTCTCTATAGACAAATCTTTTTTATCATTTTATGAGATAAAAATGATTATCGACAGCGAACAGGCCTCCTCGCTCGCGGACAGATTGGCCAAGCTTTACGACATATCGTTCGGAGGAAAGACCAGCGGCCGGTACCGGATCGCCGCGAAAATCCTGCGCAAGGCGGCCGGGCGGCGCCGGCTTTACGAGGATGATATCCGACTTCTGCAGCGTGCCGTTTTCGATAGGGGATTTGTGCTGATCGACATGGAAGCTTATTTCGTCGTGCTCAACACCAGTTCATTCGTGAACACGCGCCGAGCTAACGAGGACTGCTTCGATTGACGCCGCCGAGCCGCGGGAATTCTCCGGAAATCATCGGCTGGCGTGAGCTTGTCGATCTGCCCGGGTTCGGCATCAGGGGCCTGCGCGTCAAGATCGACACCGGCGCGAGAACGTCGGCCCTTCATGCGCTCGATCAGGAGACCTTCGAGCGGGACGGCGAGCAATGGGTGAGGTTCCGCGTACCGCTGGCCGGAACCCCAAAGACCTCGCGGGTCGAAGCCCCGATTCTTGATGTGCGCGGCATCAAGAATACAAGCGGCACTTCGGAGCGGCGGATTGTGATCATGGTGCTGCTGAAGCTCGGCAAGCACCGCTGGCACGTCGAAACATCGCTGACCAATCGCGCGAAGATGGAATTCGAGATGATCCTTGGCCGCACGGCCATTCGAAAGTGGGGCGTCCTGGTTAACCCGCGACGCTCCTATCTGGCCGGCAAGCCCGGCGTACCTCGTGACGCTGGTTAAGCGCTCAAGCGCTCCGGGTTTACGAAGATCGGAGAATTTTTATGAAGATTGCAATGATGGCGCGCAATGCAAACCTGTACTCGCATCGCAGATTGAAGGAAGCGGCCGAAGCCAAGGGGCACGAGCTCGACATCGTCAATACGTTGCGCTGTTACATGAACATCGCTTCCCGTCGCCCGGAGATTTACTACAATGGCGAGAAGCTTCCCATGTATGATGCTGTCATCCCCCGTATCGGAGCGTCTGTGACGTTCTATGGGCTGGCGGTGCTTCGTCAGTTCGAGATGATGGGCGTGTACCCGTTGAACGAATCCGTCGGTATCGGCCGTTCGAGGGACAAGCTGCGCTCGATGCAGCTTCTGGCTCGCGACGGCATCGGGCTTCCTGTCACGACCTTCGCCCACGACCCGAAACAGACCGAGGAAGTCGTCAAACTGGCTGGCGGGGCGCCGCTGGTGGTCAAGTTGCTCGAGGGAACCCAGGGTATCGGCGTCGTCTTGGCCGATACAGACCGTTCGGTGAAGTCGGTGATAGAGGCGTTTCGCGGTGCCGGTGTGAACATTCTGGTGCAGGAATTCATCAAGGAAGCCGGCGGCACCGATATACGCGCTCTGGTGGTCGGGGGAAAAGTCATCGCCGCAATGCAGCGCAAGGGCGCGGAGGGCGAGTTCAGGTCGAACCTGCATCGCGGCGGCAGCGCCCAGAGCATCAAGATTTCTCCGGAGGAGCGGTCGACCGCCATTCGCGCCGCCAGGGCCATGGGGCTGAATGTTTGCGGCGTCGACATGCTGCGGGCCAATCATGGACCCGTGGTCATGGAGGTCAACTCCTCGCCCGGTCTGGAGGGCGTCGAGAAGGCCACGGGAATCGATGTCGCGGGGAAGATCATCGAATTCATCGAAGGGCACGCCAAGACCGGCAACACCAAGACCAAGGGCCGGGGCTGAGTCACTCGATGACACGGCGCGGCTCCTTCAGCATCGGCTCGCACACTATCGAGCCGGGCTGTCGGAAGACGGTCGAGCTGCCGGTCAGCGTGCTCTCGGACCACACACCGGTGACGGTGTCGGTGCATGTGGTGCATGGGCGCAGGCCCGGCCCGACGCTTTTTGTCAGCGCCGCCGTGCACGGCGATGAGGTCATTGGCGTCGAGATATGCCGTCGTCTCCTGCGTATGGATCAGCTTGAATCGATTCGCGGCACGCTGCTGGTCGTTCCGATCGTGAACTCATTTGGCTTTCTGAATCATTCCCGCTATCTGCCGGATCGGCGCGACCTGAACCGGTCGTTTCCCGGCCAGGCGCATGGATCTCTGGCAAGCAAGCTGGCGCATATTTTCATGCGCGAGATTGTCGCCCGCTCTGATTTCGGCATCGATCTGCATTCCGCGGCAATCCACCGGACGAACATGCCGCAGATCAGGTTTTCCTCTCCCAGCGACGAAACCGCGCGGCTGGCGGCAGCCTTCGCGCCACCTATCATCATCCGCGCAAAGCTGCGCGAGGGTTCCTTGCGCTGGGCGGCTCAGAACATCGGCGTCGATGTCCTGCTGTTCGAGGCTGGCGAGGCGCTGCGGTTCGACGAAATGTCGGGGCGTTCCGGGGTCTCGGGCATCCTGCGGGTCATGCATGCCATGGGCATGACCGGCGCGAAGGGGACGTCCGCAACCAAGGTGAAGGTGGTCCATGCCACGTCCAGTTCATGGCTGCGGGCTTCAGCCGGCGGCATGCTGCGGGCCTTCCGGACGACCGGGGAGATGGTTGAGGAAGGCGCAGTCCTTGGAATGATCTCGGACCCGTTCGGAGAGATCGAGCTGGAGGTGATCAGCACGACTGCAGGCGTCATCGTCGGTCGAACGAACATGCCGGTGGTGAACGAAGGCGACGCGCTTTTTCACATCGCCGAAACCGACATGAGCAATCCCGAGGCGACAATCGAAAGCCATGCAGCAAGGCTGGAGGCAGACCCGATGTTCGACGAAGACGAAATCATCTGATGCACAACGCCCCGCAAGATTTCGAGGCCCTGTGGAACCGTCATCGAGGCGATCTTGCGCTGGAGGACATTGCCCGAGAGCTCAACGCTTTGAGAATGGCGCTGCGCGACGAGGCGCATTGCGCCGAGCAGGATATCGCAATCGCCGAGGTGGCGCTTGCGGAAGCAGCTGCCCTCGGTTCGGACGGCGCAAGAATGCTTGAGCATTTGTACGGCGTCGGCAGATGGACGCTGGACCAGGCCGACATGCGCTACGCCGCGCTTGCGGCTGCCGCAATCAGGCTGTCATGGCAATCGTAAGTCTCCGGAGGCGGGGCAAGGTCAGCGGCCCGACCTCCGATACGCATAGGCAGAAAAAGGGAAAAGACACATGGTGAAGCTCTGTCAGTTTATCGAATCCAGCTCCGAAACCCAAATCCTGGTAAACCCTGATACGGTTCGAATGGTCAGGGAAGGCTATGATGAGGCGAACACCAGCCGCATCGAATTCGACCAGACCCATCGGGTGATTGTCCAGGGCGATACCAAGTCCGTTTGGAAGGCGCTTGCCGATGCCGGCCGCAGCTGAAGACAGAGTGCGTCCGCCAACGCGGCAAAAAACGCGCTACCTTGCAATGCTTGGCCGGTAGTCGTCGGCGCCCCAGTGCAATGTCTGGGGGCGGGCCCTGCCCCGGCTTGCGGATGCAGGATCATAGTGCCGGCTGAGCACGCCAAGGGCTGCCTTCAGCACCACTTTGGCCGAGCGCGCCGGCCATCCGCGCTCGATCTCGACCGTTTCCATGCCCTTCAGGTGTCAAATCGCTTGCAATCGTGACCCCCATTTCGCGCCCAATACTGACCCCTCCCGATGCGCTCTGACCGACGGCTTGGGACGAATGCGGCGCGTCAATCAGGATGAGAG
>JBKJRE010000404.1:0-6808 GCA_046594775.1 Rhizobiaceae bacterium
CCTCGATGGCGTGGCGATCCGCTAGGAAGGCGACGCAGTCGCGATGTGGAGCATCGGGCAAGTTGCGTGACGCCGCGGGCGCCCGCCAGCGGGAAACCCTTCGGGCCGGGTCAATTCCGGCAGAATGATTCAATCTAACCTTGAAACGCTCCAGGGCTGCCCCCGTCGAGGGCAGCCTGATGGTCACAGCCTCGACGTCAGGCGAGCCGAGGTGGGATGCAGCTCTCGGCAATGCCGGGCAGCTTTCGATGCGCCAGAGCCCTTCAGAACCGCGGTAAAACCAACAGAAAACCCGCCAACTTGGGGGGTTGGCGGGTTTCGGATTGGCGGCCAGCGTTCGGGAGGGGGAGGGAACGCTGGCCCAGTTCGGTCGGACAGGGAGGAGAAAGCCCGACCGAAATTCGTCGGCTGCTAGCGGTTTCCGCGGGCGACGCCCGGAATGTCGCTGCGGTTGATGCCGAGATCGTTCAGTTCCCGCGTCGACAGGCGGCTCAGCTCATTCACGGTTTCGCGATAGCGGCGCCAGGTGCGGTAGTTGTTAAGCAGGTTCATTTCCTTAGTCTTTCATCTTCGGTTTGTTCTTTTTACCAGGCTTAGATGGTGGATCAGCCCGGCCGGGAGAAGGGATGATTTTGCATGGTTGCAATGCGAAATTCGCATTGCCGGTTAACGGTTTTGGGAGCCGCTAGCCCGGCTTTGCGCCATTCGTCGTCAGCATCACCGAATAGAGCGACTGGGTTGCGCAGATGAACAGGCGATTGAGCCTGGGGCCGCCAAATGTGACGTTTGCCACAGGCTCCGGAATCTTCACCTTGCCAAGCAGCGTGCCGTCGGCATCGAAACAGTGCACGCCATCTCCGGCGCTGGTCCAGATCCGGTCGGACCGGTCGACGCGGAACCCGTCGAACAGCCCGTCGTCGCAGGTCGCAAAAACCGCGCCGCCCGACAGGCTGCCGTCCGCGCCCACCGAAAAGCTGCGGATGTGGCGCGCCCCTTCGGGGTCGTGCGAAGCTCCGGTATCGGCGACATAGAGGATCTTCTCGTCGACCGAAAAGGCCAGGCCGTTCGGCTTGTCGAAATCATCCGTCATCTGCCGGATCGAGCCCGTCGCAGGGTCGACGCGGTAAACATGGCAGCCGGCGAGTTCCGGCTCGGCGGTCATGCCTTCATAGTCGCTCAAAATGCCGTAGGGCGGGTCGGTGAACCAGATCGATCCGTCGGACTTGACCACCAGATCATTGGGCGAGTTGAAGCGCTTGCCCTCGAAACGGTCGGCGATGACGGTGATCGAACCGTCGAATTCGGTTCTTGTGACGCGGCGCGTCAGGTGCTCGCAGGTCAGCTGCCGCCCCTGCGCGTCGACAGTGTTGCCGTTCGAGTTGTTCGCAGGCTGGCGAAAAACCGAGACGGAACCGTCGGTTTCATCGAACCGCATCATGCGGTTGTTGGGAATGTCGGACCAGACGAGATGCCGGCCCGCGGCGAACCAGACCGGACCTTCGCTCCAGCGCGCCCCGGTCCACAGCCGTTCGACCCGGGCCGATCCGTTGACGCAGGCGGAAAACCGCTGGTCGATGATCTCAAAACCGGTCCCCTCGATGACGCCAAACATGCTTTCCTCCCTAATCTCGTTCAATGGCCGCCAACTGTGACGGAGACCGCCGCCGACCTCAAGCAGGCGACGCCGGAATTCCGCCATGCAGCGCCTCCGACACCGCAGCGACAAGGTCCGCCGGACTTTGCGACGCATCGAGGGTCAGCGCGGCTTCCCCGGCCGCAGGAGGTTCGAGCGCGGCGAACTGGCTGTCGATCAGGCTGGCCGGCATGAAGTGGCCCTTGCGGCTGGCCACGCGCCCGGCGGCGACATCGCGCCCGACCTCGAGGTAGACGAAGAGAATGCGCCGGCTCGCCCGCCGCAGCCTGTCGCGATAGAGGCGCTTCAGGGCCGAGCAGGCGACCACCAGTCTGCCGCCGTCGCGCTCGGTGCTGGCTATTTCGACGCCAATTGCGTCCAGCCAGCCCCAGCGATCCTCGTCGCGCAGCGGCTTTCCGCTGGCCATGCGTTCGATGTTTTGCGCCGGGTGATAGCTGTCGCCCTCGACGAAGCGGGCCCCGATGGCCTTCGCAAGCGCCGCGCCAACCCGTGTCTTGCCCGAGCCGCTCACCCCCATGACAACGATGATTTCCGGGGCATCGGACGCAGGCGCACTATCCATAGCCGCGCCTACCGGTTCGCCGGGGTGCGGCCGTAGAGCAGCAGCATGGTGACGATGACCAGACCGTAGATGATCTGCCTTCCGGCCTCCGGCATCTGCATGACCGAAAGGATCGACTGCAACAGGGTGATCAGGATGACGCCGGCGACGGTGCCGAGATACGAGCCGCGTCCGCCCAGGATCGACGTCCCGCCAAGCACCACGGCAGCGATTGCCGGCAGCAGATATTCATCACCCATCGATTGCGATGCCTTCGATGCGTAGCCGGCAAGCAGCACGCCGCCGAAGGCCGAGAGTCCGCCGGCGATGGCAAAGGCCGACAGCACGACGCGCCTGGTGTCGATGCCAGACAGATAGGCGGCCCGCTCGCGGTTGCCGATGCCGTAGACCGCCCTGCCGAAGCTTGTGCGGGTCAGCACAAAGACGGTGACGGCGGCGATCAGCGCCCAGATGATGACCGCATTGGGAACGCCGGGGATGGTGAAGCCGGTCGCCAGATAGCGCACCGAGTCGGGCGCCGAATCCTGTGGGGAATAGCCGCCGGTATAGACGACCATCAAACCCTGGGCGACCGCGTTGGTGGCGAGCGTGATGATCATCGCCGGAATGCGCAGATAGGCGACCCCGATGCCGTTGACGACGCCGATGAGCATGCCGCAGACAATGCCGAACGGCACCGCCAGCGCGACGCCGACAGGTCCGTAGGCGGCCGCGGCGCAAGCCATCATGGCGCCCATCGCCACCGTCCACGGCACCGAAAGATCAATGTGGCCAAGCAGGATCACCAGCATCATGCCGGTGGCGATCACCCCGAGAAACGACGCCACTTTCAGTTGCTGCAGCAGATAGGCCGGCGACAGGAAACTCGATGAATAGAGGCTGCCGAGAAACAACAGCAGCACGATGCAGGCGAAGGCGATGACGACTGCCGGGTCGGCGCGGCGCAGAGATCCCGGCATGCGGCTGATCAGTCTTCCCGTCGTCGTATCGCTCATTGGAACCAATCCAGCCGGTTGCGCACCCTGAACAGCCCGAACGCGCCGAGGCTGACGGCAAACAGCAACACCACGCCAGGAACAGCGGCTGCCATAGCGGGTCGAAATCGAAGACGAAAAGCAGATCGCCGATCGTGCGGAAGGCGAGAGCCCCGAAAATCGCGCCAATGGCGCTTCCCCGTCCGCCATAAAGCGACACGCCGCCCAGCACCACGGCAGCGATGGAAAACAGCGTATAGGCGTTGCCGCTCGCATAGGCTGCTTCGCCCGTATAGGTGAAGAAGGTCAAAAACAGCCCGCCAATCGCCGCCAGCGTACCGGCCAGCGTGTAGGCGGCGAACTTGGCGCGCAATATCGGCACGCCCGACATGTAGGCGGCGATTTCGGACGAACCGGAGGCATAGGCGGCGCGGCCGAGCACCGAGCGACTGAACGGCACCCAGACCACCAGCACGACCGCCAGCAGCACGACGAGGCTTGCCGGAACCACGCCGAACAGCCGGCCGGTCAGCGCATCCGCCAGGCCTTCATTGACTGAGCCGCCCGGAAATGGCCTCAAAAGCAGCGCCAGGCCGAAATAGACCGCGCCGGTGGCAATGGTGGTGACGATCGGCTGCAGCCGGCCGAAGATCACGATGGCGCCGTTGATGGCGCCGCACAGCGCGCCGGTGCCGAGCACGGCAACAACGCCTAAAGCGGTTTCAGCGGCCGTGCCGACGACCAGCCACGAGGCAAGGCAATTGGTCAGGATGAAGATCATGCCGACGGACAGGTCGATGCCAGCGGTCAGTACGACCAGCGTCTGCGCCATTGCCACGAAGGCCAGAAGCACGCCCTTGTTGGCGGCCGTCTGCACGACATTGGCGGTCAGGCCGGCCGGATGGTTCGATGTGTAGATGATGAACATCAGGATGAAGATGCCAAGCGCCAGAAGGGTGCCGCGCTGTTCGGCGATCCAGTAGCGCCATTCTCTCACGCGCCTGCTCCTTCAGCCACGCCGACATCTGCGTCCGGGATGTTCAGAGCACTGGCGATCAGCGCGCGCTCTGTGATCTCGGCGCCCACCAGTTCGCGCTTTATCGCGCCGTCATAGAGCACCAGAACGCGGTCGCAGCAGCCGATCAGTTCGTCATAGTCGGTGGAGTAAAACAGGATTGCGGCCCCCGCATCGGCCAGCTTGCGCAACAGTTGATACATCTCCTGCTTGGTGCCGACATCGATGCCGCGCGTCGGATCGTTGAGCAGGATGATGCGCGGCTGGCGCATCAGCCATTTGGCGATCACCACCTTCTGCTGGTTGCCGCCCGACAGCGCGCCGACGGGGATGTCCAATCCGGCGGTCTTGATGCCGAGCAGCTTGACCATCTCGTCGATCATGCCCTGTTCGGCGGCGCGGTCGATGACGCCGCCCCTCGACAGACGGTCAAGCGTGCTGAACGACAGATTCTCGCGCACCGTCATGGGCAGCATCAGCCCTTCAGTCTTGCGGTCCTCCGGGATCAGCGCCATGCCGATTTCATCATGCTTGGCGGCAGACGGGCTGGTGATTGAAACGGCCTTGCCATTGACAAGGACTTCGCCGGAAAGCCCGCGCAGCACGCCGAAGAAGGCGAGCAGCAGTTCGCGCTGGCCCTGGCCGTCAAGGCCGCCGAGCCCGACGACCTCGCCGGCGCCGACGCTCAGTGAAATCCTGTCCAGCCGGTCTGTCCAGGACAGGTTGCGGCAGGCCAGAACGGGTGCGGCGTCAGACGTTTGCCGCGCCGGCTTGGGCGGAAACACATGGCTGTATTCGCGGCCGATCATCATCTCGACGACTTCATTGTCGGTCTTGGTGCCGGCCGCATAGGTGGCGACATTGCTGCCGTTGCGAAACACCGTGCATTCGTCCGCCAGTTCCTCGATCTCATTCATCCGGTGCGAGATGTAGAGCAGCGCCAACCCCTCCGAGCGGAGCCGCTTCAGCACATCGAAGATCTTGGACACGTCAGCCGCCGTCAGCGCCGATGTCGCTTCGTCGAGGATGAGGATGCGCGGATTGCGCGCCAGCGCCTTGGCTATTTCCACCATCTGGCGACGCGACAGGGGCAGGTCCTTGACCAGCGCCTGCGGATGGATGTCGGCTGCGCCTGCACGGGCGAGCGCCTCTTCGGCGATCCTGCGCTGGGCGCGGCGGTCGATCATGCCGAAGCGCTTGGGCGGATCGGAAATGACGATGTTGTCGGCGACGCTGAGATCCGGGATCAGCGACAATTCCTGGAAAACGCAGACAATGCCTGCCTCGTTGGCGGCAGCCGGCGAATTGAATCTGACCTGCTTGCCGCCGAGCATCATGCTGCCCTCGTCCGGCGCGACGACGCCGGCCATGATCTTGATCAGCGTGGATTTTCCGGCGCCGTTTTCGCCCAGAATGGCATGGATGCGGCCAGGCGAGACCGACAGGTCGGCATGTTCCAGCGCCCGCACGCCGCCATAGCGCTTGGAAATCCCTTCCATGCGAAGAAGCGGGACCGCTTCGTCCATCGGGTTCCTCCCAGTCCGCCGAATAAAAAGGTAGCGCCGCGGCGAGGCCGCGGCGCTATTTTCCGACTACTGGTTTTCCTTGCTCTGACCCATGATTTCCTGGGCTGTGAAGTTGATGCCACAGCTTGGGAAGGAGTTTCCGACGAAGAAATTGTCCGACTGGTCCGGGAAATAGTCCTCGCCTTCCTTGAAGTTCGGATCCTCGACGATGGCCAGCGGCAGTTTGACCGACTGCGGCACGACATCGCCCTCAAGCGCGGCGATGGCCGTCTTGATGGCAACGGCCACCTGGGCGGGTCCGGTGCCGGCCGACGAACACTTCAGCCCTTCGGCCGCGAACTTCGCACAGAACTTGCGAAAGCCGTTTTCGGTCTCGCCACCAAACGGCACGAAGGGATGCTTGGCGTCGATCATCGCCTGTACCACGCCGGTGTCGCCGCCCTGTGCGGTAATGCCGGCGAAAGGTCCATTGGTGGCGATGGCGTCGGCTGCGGCCTTTTGCGCCACGCCGTCATCCCACTTGCCGACGACTTCCGTGACTTCCCACTTCTTGCCCGAAGCATCGAGTGTCTCGTGGATGCCGTTGTGACGGTCGGTGTCGACCGACGTCCCGGCAACGCCGCGCACTTCAAGCACCTTGCCGCCGTCCGGGACATGCTTGATCAGCCAGTCGGCCCACAATACGCCAAGGCCCTTCTGATCGACATTGACGTTGATGGCGTCCTCGGTGTCGAGCGTGTTGTCGAAGGCGACCAGCACGACGCCGGCCTGCTTGGCGCGCTTGATCACAGGCGCGAAAGCCGTGGGGTTCTGCGCGTTGACGACGATGGCGTCATAGCCGGAATCGATGAAGTTGTTGATTGCAGAAATCTGCGCCGGCACGTCCTCGCCGGTCGACACGACCTTGAATTCCTTCAGTTTGGCGGCGACTTCCGGCTGTGCTGCGTAGGCTTTCGCCGTCTGGATCATCTGAATGCGCCAGGTATTGGCGATGTAGCCATTGGCAAGGGCGATCCGATAGGGGCCGGGCTTGGCCGGAAACTTGAAGAACTTTGTATCGCCGGCCCACGGCACGAA
>JBKJRE010000414.1:0-10767 GCA_046594775.1 Rhizobiaceae bacterium
CCTCGCCTCCCAGATCGAGCGGGCGCAGGCGGCGCGCGATCTCGTGTGCCGGATTCTGGCGGGCACCGGTCGTGTTGCCTTCAGCGTGCCGCCCGGTGCGTTCTATCTGTTCTTTTCGGTTGATGGCGTCACCGACTCGCGCCAGGCTGCCTTCGACATTGTCGACAAGGCAAATGTCGGCGTTGCGCCTGGCAGCGCGTTCGGACAGGCGGGCGAAGGCTTCCTGCGCCTATGCTTCCATCGCCGGCTCGATCAGGTCGAGGAAGCGGCGAACCGGCTGGCGGAGTGGCTCAGGGCGTCCTAGTTATGATTGCGTGAAGCGGGGGCGGCCGCTTCTGCCTGGCAGCGGCTCAAGCTGGCGGACGCGATCGCAGGATGCTTCATCCGCCCGATTTGGGCACCAGCAGGGGAATGATCCGGTCCGACCGGGCGACGGCAGGTTGTCCTGCATCTGCATAGGAAATGCCTAGCGCATCCCAGGTTTCAACCAAGGCACTTTTATTGCCTGCGGAAACGCGCCGGCGATTCGCTCGAGATCGGCAAACACGCGGTAGCGTCGCTCGGCGTGGACCTGATCGACGGCTGCTTCGAAAAAACGCTGATAGTTCATACTGCCCTTCCAGTGTGGTGCGGAACATAATTGCTGGCGTCCCGTGCGTCCATTGCGCCAGCGGGGTCAAAATGCCACGCCCCGCCAGTTGCTTATCGACCATATTGTCTGTTTCAATCCCTTGATCAGGATCAATAGGGTTGCTGGCATCAGTCCTGGAAACGTCTCAGCGGGATGCCTTTCCGAGATTTTCTGGCGGTTTGGCCGTGGTTGCAGCGGCTAGTAGGAATGATGGTGGCGAAGGAGTTTTCTGCATGAGCGTCTTGGTGACTGGCGGAGCCGGATACATTGGAAGCCATATGGTCTGGGAGTTGCTCGACCATGGCGAACAGGTCGTCGTGCTCGATCGCCTGTCCAGCGGGTTTGACTGGGCTGTACCGGCAGAAGCGCCGTTGATTGTCGGTGACGTCGGCGACAGCGAACTGGTCGGTTCCATCATCAGGGAGCATGCGGTCGACGCGATCATCCACTTTGCTGGCTCGCTCATCGTTTCGGAATCGGTTTCAGACCCGCTGCTGTACTATGAGAACAACACCTGCAAGACCCGGAGCCTGGTCGCGACGGCGGTGCGCGAGCGCGTGCCGCACTTCATCTTTTCCTCAACGGCCGCCGTCTATGGCACGGCAGGTGTCGAACCGGTGCGGGAAGATGCGGTTACGATGCCTGAATCTCCCTATGGCGCCTCCAAGCTGATGACGGAATGGATTTTGCGTGATGCGGCCGCCGCCCACGATATCGACTATACGGTGCTGCGCTACTTCAACGTCGCCGGGGCCGATCCGAAGGGCCGCACGGGCCAGTCGACGCCAGCCGCCACATTGCTGATCAAGGTGGCGGCCGAGACCGCGCTCGGCAAGCGCCCCTACATGCAGATTTTCGGAAACGACTACCCGACGCCCGATGGCACCTGTATCCGGGACTACATTCACGTCAGCGACCTTGTGGAGGCCCATCGCCTTGCGCTTGACCGGATGCGCGCCGGTGGCGGCAGCCTCGTCGCCAATTGCGGTTACGGCCATGGCTATTCGGTGCTGGAGGTCATGGACAGCGTGCGCCGTGTCTATGGCGGCGACATCGACGTGCGTATTTCCGGCCGCCGGCCGGGCGACGCTGTCGCTGTCGTGGCCAATGCCGATCTGGCGCGAAGCGAATTCGGCTGGGCGCCGCGTCTCGACAATCTGGACGGGATCGTTTCAGACGCACTGGCCTGGGAACGCAAGCTTTCGCTGAAGAACTCGTCCCGCTGATTTGGTGGACGGCCAGCGAGGGCGATGAAGCTTTCAGACCTCGGCGATATCGCCGTCGGCTTCCCGCATGAGGCTCGTTCCGAGCTGTCGATTACCTGCCTGACAATTGCATTGTCGTCGGCATGCAAGCCGGGACGCTGGAGTTGCAGGGGCTGAAACGCGACCTTCGGATGTTTCGACCGGCACGGTGGCCTTCAGCGCCAAGGCCGACGGTTGCGTCGCGGAACAAGCAGTTTGAAAAAACCCAAGAATCGAACTTGAAATGGTGCCCAGGGGCGGAATTGAACCACCGACACGCGGATTTTCAGTCCGCTGCTCTACCCCTGAGCTACCTGGGCCACTGTCCGAAATGCCGGGTCGTCTGATGCATCTCGGGATTCGACGGAGCGTCAGAACGCCCTTCGAAAGCGGGTGGGTTATAGCACGGGAAATGTCGCTGTCCAGCGTCGGTCAGGTAATTTGGAGACAGAAAAAGGGGATACGTGTGGCGCGCCGGATGCGAAGCCTCAGTCGGAACGCGGGCTCGGCTGAATCGCCTGGTGTTCCGCGGTTTCGTCGTCCTCGTCATCACGCACCGGAATGGCGTAGGCGCCCGACAGCCAGCGGTTCAGGTCGACATTCTTGCAGCGCGTTGAACAGAAGGGATAGGTTTCTCGTGCAGACGGCCGCCCGCATTCGGGGCAGGGGCGCTTTGGCCTGAGTGGCGTGACCTTGGCGCCGCCCGCGCTCATGCCCTGGCGCCCGACAGCCAGTTGAAATGCACCTGGTAGCCATCGGCGTTGAGCAGTCCCACGGTCTCGTAGAGCGGCAGGCCGACGACATTTGTATAGGAGCCGGTCAGCTTGACGACGAAGCTGCCCGCCAGCCCCTGCACCGCGTACCCGCCGGCTTTGCCGCGCCATTCGCCCGAGGCCAGATAGCTTTCCAGTTCCTCACGGCTGATACGCTTGAACCGCACCCGGCTCTCGACGAGACGCTGGCGCAGCTTGCCTGACGGCGCGATCAGGCAGACGGCGGAATAGACGCGATGCGTGCGCCCAGACAGCATCTGCAGGCAGTTCGAGGCCTCGTCGATCATCTCGGCCTTGGGCAGGATTCGCCGCCCGAGCGCCACGACCGTATCGGCGGCAAGCACGAAGCACGGCGCAAAATCGGCTTCGCTCTTCAGCGAGGCCAGCGCCTTCTGCGCTTTTTCCTTGGCCAGTCTCTTGGCCAGCGAACGCGGATGCTCCGAGCGGACCGGCGTCTCGTCGATGTCGGCCGGCAAAAGCCGGTCCGGCTCGATGCCGACCTGCTGCAGCAGCTCGATCCGGCGCGCCGACCCCGATGCAAGCACAAGCTTCTGAAAAACGCTCATCCGGACATGCGGCCAGCGGCCGTCCTATTTGAAGCGGTAAGTAATGCGGCCCTTGGTCAGGTCGTAGGGCGTCATTTCCACCAGGACCTTGTCGCCCGTAAGCACGCGAATACGGTTCTTGCGCATGCGTCCGGCGGTGTGCGCAATGATTTCGTGTTCGTTTTCAAGCTTGACCCGGAACATTGCGTTCGGCAGCAATTCGGTCACTGTACCCGGAAATTCGAGGACTTCTTCCTTCGGCATTATTTACCTTTGTTTTGATCGCATTTCCGGCGCCATGTCCGGAATTGCGCGGAACCTATATGATTGTCATCACTTTGTGAACACGCTTAATCACGCTCGATTCTGGCCGAAACGCGCCTCGATCCGCGCCCTTAACCGATCGCGAACATCGCTGTAGGCGGCCATGATCTGTTCGCGCGAACCCCGCGCCGAAGTCGGGTCGGCGGTTGGCCAGTATTCGACTTCCACGGCAAGCGTTCTGGTCAGCTCAAGCGCCGCGTGATGCGCCTCAGGCGCCAGCGTTATGATGAGGTCGAAATAGAGGTCTTCCAGATCCTCAAGCACCCTGGCGTCGCGGACGCCGAGCGAAAGCCCCACATCGGCAAGCACGGCTTCGACAAACGGGTCCGGCTCGCCGGCATGGATGCCGGCTGAAGCGACGAAGGTCGAACTCGGCAGTACGTCGCGTGCGAGGCATTCGGCCATCGGTGAGCGGACGGCGTTCATGCGGCACATGAAGAGCACCGACCGCGGGAGAGCGTCCGAAGACAGGCTCTAGCCCCGCCAGTGCAGGACGCAGACCAGCGTGAACAGTCTGCGCGCCGTACCGAAATCGATATCGATCTTGCCGGCCAGCCTGTCCATCAATGTCTGCGAGCCATCGTCGTGAAGCCCGCGACGCCCCATGTCGATGGCCTCGATCTGGCTCGGCGTCGATATGCGGATCGCCTGATAATAGCTCTCGCAGATCATGTAATAATCCTTGACGATGCGCCGGAACGGCGTCAGCGAAAGGATATGGGTGACGACGGTGTCGCCGTTCTCGCGCTCGACCGAAAACACCAGCCTTGCCTCCACCAGCGAAAGCTTCAGCCGGTAGGGCCCGCCTGCCGGATCGTCCACCGGCGCGAAGCTGTTCTCTTCGATCAGGTCGAAAATCGCCACCGCACGTTCATGCTCGATATCAGGCGTCGCACGGCCGATGGACTCGTCCAGTTCGACGTCGATCAGTCTGCATTCCTTGCGGCCTGAGTCGGGCATGTTACAGATTCAGGCGGATCGCGACCGAGCGCCCGTGCGCATCGAGACCCTCCGCCTTGGCGAGCGCAATGGCCGCCGGGGCCAGCAGCCGCAACTGTTCGGGTCCAAGCTTCAGCACCGAAGTTCGCTTCATGAAGTCGAGGACCGAGAGGCCGGACGAAAACCGCGCCGAGCGCGCGGTCGGCAACACGTGATTGGATCCGCCCACATAGTCGCCAATCACTTCCGGCGTGTGCCGCCCGAGAAAGACCGCACCGGCATTGCGCATGCGCGCCAGAAAGCCCTCGGCATCGTCAAGCGCGAGTTCGACATGCTCTGCCGCGATGCGGTCGACGAGGCCGACGCAGCCGGCGATCCGGTCGACGATGATCACGGCGCCGAAGTCGCGCCAGCTTTCCGCCGCGAATTCGGGTCGCGGCAAAGCGTTGATCTGTCGCTCGACGGCCGCTGCGACAGCGTCGGCGAAGCCAGGTTCGGCGGTGATCAGGATCGATTGCGCGCCCATGCCATGCTCTGCCTGGGCAATGAGGTCGGCAGCGATCCATTCGGGATCGTTGCTTGCATCGGCCACCACCAGGACCTCCGATGGCCCCGCGATCATGTCGATGCCGACGGTGCCGAAAACCTGGCGCTTCGCCGCGGCGACATAGGCATTGCCCGGTCCGACGATCTTGCTCACCGGCGCCACGCTCTGCGTGCCGTAGGCGAGCGCGGCGATGGCCTGCGCGCCGCCGACGCGGTAGATCTCCCCCACGCCGGCAATATCTGCGGCCACCAGGGTAAGCGGGTTGATGGCGCCTCCCGATGCGGGAACCATCATGGCGATGCGTTCGCAGCCTGCGACCTGTGCCGGAATAGCGTTCATCAGCACCGAGCTCGGATAGCTCGCCAGTCCGCCTGGCACATAGATCCCAACCGCCTGCACCGCGGTCCAGCGGGCGCCGAGTTCCACCCCGATCGGATCGACGTAACGGTCGTCCTTCGGCCGTTGCCGGTGGTGATGGGCAAGGATGCGGTCGCGCGCGAATTTCAGGGCGTCCACCGCTTCCGGGTCAGCCAATTCATAGGCCTTCGCTATGTCATCCGCGCTGACCGCGATGCCAAGGGCGTGCAGATCTGCGCGGTCGTATTTCAGGCTGAGTTCGATCAGCGCCGCGTCGCCTTCGGCGCGCACCCGGGCGATGATGTCGCGCACGGCGGCATCCACATCGGGCGAGGCCTCGCGCTTGCTGACCAGCAGGGCGGCGAAGCGCTCCTCGAAATCGGCTTCGGACTGGCGAAGTGTCGTGGCCATGTAGGTTCCGTCAGCCTGTGTGCTCGGGTCGGGATTCCGCTTCCCAGGCTCCGCCGAGATCGGCGAGCCGCGCTTCGATGCATTCGACCTGAAGGCGGATTGTGCCGCCGCCGGAGAAAACCAGGTCGATGTCGCCTGCCGGTTCGTCCGAGGCCGCGAAGATCACCGCCAGCAGCGACAGCGATTCGTCGGGCCTGTCGCGCGAAATCCCCGACAGCTTCGCCGAGAGCACGCGCGAAAAATGCAGCACGCTGTTGCGGCGCTCCGGCTGGGCCTTTCCGGCGCCCGGCCCGGCCTCCCAGGCAAAGCGGTACATCGGCAGGACAAACAGCTTTGAGCCCGGGGCGAAATCCAGGTCGCCGATCTTCATCACGGCATCCTGCACATGCGCCGAGACGATGTTCAGATCCTCTGCGTCGAGAGCGACGAGCTTGAGCTGGTTCATGGCCGGTAATGCCTGTCCGGGTTGCCGATTTCGGTCTTGTTATGCGCTCTGGACTGACCGTGCAACGCCCGAAATCGGCGCGGGCGTCCGGTCTTAGCTGGAAAGGCGCTCGATGACCGCGCCGCAGTTCGAAAGTTTTTCCTCGAGCCGTTCGAAGCCGCGGTCGAGATGATAGACACGGTTGACGGTGGTTTCGCCTTCCGCGGCCAGGCCCGCAATGACCAGCGATACCGAGGCGCGCAGGTCAGTCGCCATCACAGGCGCGCCTTTCAGGCGCGACACGCCTTCCACCGTCGCCGTCTGACCCGAGAGCGTTATGTGGGCGCCGAGCCGCGCCAGTTCCTGCACATGCATGAACCGGTTCTCGAAAATCGTTTCGGTGATCTTCGACTTGCCGCTGGACATCGTCATCAGCCCCATGAACTGCGCCTGAAGATCGGTCGGAAAGCCCGGAAACGGCTCGGTCGTCACGTCGACGGGCTGGATGCCGTTGCCGTTGCGGCGCACGCGGATGCCGTTTGCCACATCGGTGATCTCGGCGCCGCTCTGTCCGATCACGTCGAGCGCACCGCTCAGCAGGTCGGCGCGGGCGCCCTCCAGGATCACGTCGCCGCCGGTCATGGCCACCGCCATGGCATAGGTGCCGGTCTCGATGCGGTCGGGAATGACGCGGTGGCGTGCCCCCGACAGGGAATCGACGCCGTCGATGTGGATTGTCGGTGTTCCGGCGCCCGAAATCCGCGCGCCCATTGCGTTCAGGCATTCGGCAAGGTTGACGATTTCCGGTTCGCGGGCCGCGTTTTCCAGCACCGTCTCGCCCTTGGCCAGCGAGGCTGCCATCATCATGACATGCGTCGCGCCGACCGAGACTTTCGGGAACACGAATCGGTTGCCGACCAGCCGGCCGTTTTTTGTCCTGGCGATGACGTAGCCATTGTCGACGTCGATCTCGGCGCCCAGCGCCTGCAGCCCTTCGAGGAACAGGTCAACCGGACGCGTGCCGATGGCGCAGCCGCCCGGCAGCGACACGGTCGCCTCGCCCATTCTGGCAAGCAGCGGTCCAACGACCCAGAAGCTGGCGCGCATTTTCGAAACCAGCTCGTAGGGGGCGGTGGTGTCGACGATATTGCGCGCCGAAAAGTTGATGGTGCGCGCATAACTGCCCGACTGCTTCTCCCGCCGGCCATTGACGGAGTAGTCGACGCCGTGATTGCCAAGGATACGGATCAGCTGCTCGACATCGGCCAGATGCGGCACGTTCTCCAGCGTCAGCGTATCGTCCGTCAGCAACGATGCGATCATCAACGGCAGCGCCGCGTTCTTGGCGCCCGAAATGGGAATCGTGCCGTTGAGTTCGTTGCCGCCGACGATTCTGATGCGATCCATGAAATATCACTTTCCCGGCTGCTCCGCCGGCTGTCTTGCCAGGCCGACCGTCTAGACCATCGCAGGGACCTGTTCAAGGAACAGCTCGCCCTGAGGCCTCAATGATTCTGCACGCCGTCCCGCCTGCCCGGCATCGGGCGCGTTGTCCGCTCAGCCCTCGCTGGGCGGCTTCTTGCCGGCGGCAGGCAGTCCCTCGGGCCTTTCGTCGGCGTCGCCGGTACGCCGCGCTCTCGTCTGCGCCTTGCGTCGCTGAAGATTGGCGCGCAGCTCCTCGGCCAGCCGCGCCTTGCGATCCGGCTGCTTGGTCTTTTGCGGCGAACCATCCTTCGAATTCATCTCACCTCTCCCGTCGGGCCGAAAAACCGGCCCGTCTGCCGAAGAACATGCATCATTGTGGCCCGGTCGATGCGGCAGGTCCAGCCCCGGCGATAGGGTCACGACACGCCTTGCGCTGGCCTTGTCTATATGGCAGAAGTCCGCCGCGTCGGCAGGCTGCGGTAGCTCAGTGGTAGAGCACTCCCTTGGTAAGGGAGAGGTCGAGAGTTCAATCCTCTCTCGCAGCACCATTCAAACCCTTGCAGCGCATGGCGTTGCCCTTCCAAGCACTCCCTTTTCCCCCACTTTTCGATCGTGAACAGGCCGCGAACAGCGATCAAGAACTGGGGGGAATCTGGGGGGGTGCGTTCCCGAGCCGTTCTCGAAAGGCGACGATCGACGAGGCGGCTGCCTGGTATGTCACCAATCGCTCGACGGTCCATTACACAGCAATCATTCCTACATTGCGTCAGCGGTTTGGCTTGACGCCCATTGAGGCGATCAATGCGCTCCGAGACGCGGCGAGGCTCGGATGATGGAGCTTGCAAAGAACGACATCTTGTTCGCTCACATGGCGATCGGACTCGTGCCCGACCTGTCCAGTGCAGCTAAACGTGTCGGCGCTGCCATCCTCGAGCACTTCAACCGCAAGACTGCCCGCTGCGATCCGAGCGTCGAGCGACTGGCGCGCTTGCTTGGCCTCGACGAAAAGACAATTCGACGCGCAACCAACGACCTTGTCGCCATTGGATTGTTCAAGAAGAGCAGTCATGGCGGTCGCCACCATACGGCGGCCTATTCGCCAAACTGGCAACGCTTTCGGTCGATCGTTGCTGATTGGAACGCGCGTATGAGGTCCGGAGAAGGAGAAAAACGAGCATCAACAAACCGGGCAAAAATGTCCGGTAATACCGGGCAGAAATGTCCGGTAGAACCGGGCAGAAATGCCCTACAAACCGTTAGAACTAACCGGAAGAAAGAACCTGTTGCGGTTTCACTGTCGATTGATGAGGCGCTCTCAGGTCAAGAGGGGCTTGGGAATGAGAGTGCCACGCGGCCTACTCAGCGATATCTCGTTCAAGTCCTGCCTGGCGGCAAATCGGTAAGCCATGCTGATGCAGCACAAGCAGCCCACGGGCGAAAGCTGAGCCGCTCGATCAAATCCCTGCCGAGTACCGAGGAGCGGATGGCGGCCTGGTTGCAGGCGATGTCGGAGGCCACGGCATGAACCGTTCGAGATTGCCGTTTGCCGAGATCGAAGTTGCTTGCAGCATTTGCTTACGGATGTTCATGCAGGCCAAGGAGTGGAGCGGCCGTCACTGTCGCCACTGCTCGGACGAGTGCAGGCACACGGCAGAGTTGCGGTGGAGGCGCCGCTACCGGGCAAAGCGCCCGCCGCAAGGCCCAACTGTCGCTCGTTGTGCTGTCTGCACAACCGAGTTAACGCCACCCTGGCAGCAAGGGAAGCCCACGAGCTTCTGTTCAACGACTTGTCGCCTGGCCTGGCGATCTGCCGCTAAGTGGCGCTGGCGCGCGGCTCGGAGGGGGGCGGGTCAAAAGTCATGAACCTTTCGGCCGCCTTACCCGCGTTCCCGGCACGGACAGGTTTTTTTTCGGCTATCCCAATTTGGATCGGCGTACAGGGGGGCTCTTGCATTAAGAAGCCCCGAAATCGTGGGTTCCTCGGGTAGGCCCACTCGAATTCTTTCTGTTTAATTTTCTTCTTTCGAGTCAATCACGCGAAACACGAACGGGCTGAACATGCAAGCGTCCAACGAAAACATAAACGACATGTAGCGACCGAAGTGGACCTATACTATCTTCGGCCGTGAATTTTTAGTGGAGATTCCCTCGAATATTCCAGTTTTAAATCGCCAAGGCATCTCTCATTATCCCGCAAAAAACCGTTCTGAACAGTCAGCTAGAGATCTTTGAAACAGGATTCTCTGGCGTTTTAGGGTGTATCGACCTTTTGCTGGTTTGAGCGCTGCCGCAATTCTTAGACGCACCTATGCTGGGCCAAGAGTATGGAGTTATACCAGCGGCCCGCTGATGTGACTCGGCGGGGATTCCCAGAATGATGTTTGCGTGATTCAACATGGCGTGGAGGACCTGGGCCATGACGAGAGTCGTTGAGATTAAGCTGAGCCATACGCCGTCAGAACTGCGCCGTCTGGCGGCTTCGACAAGGGATGCGAACCAGAGCCGGCGATTGCTGTCGATCGCCGCTGTGCTGGACGGCATGAACCGTGCGGATGCTGCGAAGATCGGCGGCATGGATCGGCAAACGCTGCGGGACTGGGTGCATCGCTTCAACGCCCACGGCCCCGCCGGACTGAAGGATAACCGCCGTCGGGGAAATCCCAGGCGACTGTCGGCTGCGCAGCAGGCGGAACTTGTTGAAATCGTGGAAACCGGCCCGGATCGCGCCATTGATGGCGTGGTGCGCTGGCGGCGCATCGACCTTCAGCGCGTCATCGAGGAGCCCTTCGCCAATACTGACGCCATGCAGCGGCACCTCGACGAGATCTCCCTCCATGTCGCTCGAGGCGCCCAGGCCGTGCTGCTTATGGACCGAGCCGGATGGCACACCACCGGCAATCTCTCTGGCCGAAGAACATCACGCCGATCCAGCTGCCGTCACGATCGCCGGATCTCAATCCGGTCGAGCAGGTCTGGCAATATCTGCGCGCCAACTACCTCTCAAACCGCGTCTTCGACACCTACGACGAGATCATCGATGCCAGCTGCGACGCGTGGCGAAAACTCCTCGCCCAGCCACCAACGATCACCTCAATTGGAATGCGGAAATGGGCGCATGCAGGTCAATTGTGAGGGCCGTTGGTATTA
>JBKJRE010000495.1:0-4162 GCA_046594775.1 Rhizobiaceae bacterium
CTGGACGCAGGTCGAGACCGGTTCGGCGATTACCTGGAAATATCCGTCCTGCATCCTCAAGGGCGAGGAGAGCTCGGGCGAATTCTATTCGATCGCCATCACCAACGGCCATCAGCAGGCCGATACCGGCACCAAGATGATCCATCTTGGCAAGAACACGACGAGCCGCATCATCTCGAAGGGCATCGCCGCCGGTTTCAGCCAAAACACCTATCGCGGGCAGGTCTCGGCCAACCGAAAGGCGACCAATGCGCGCAACTTCACGCAGTGCGATTCCCTGCTGATCGGCGAGGAGTGCGGCGCGCATACGGTGCCCTATATCGAGGCCAAGAACTCGACGGCGCAGTTCGAGCACGAGGCCACGACATCCAAGATCTCGGACGACCAGAAGTTTTACGTCATGCAGCGCGGCATTCCCGAGGAAGAGGCGATAGCGTTGATCGTCAACGGCTTCGTCAAGGACGTCATCCAGCAGCTGCCGATGGAATTCGCCGTCGAGGCGCAGAAGCTGATCGGGATCAGTCTCGAAGGCTCGGTCGGCTGACCGGCGATAGAAGATTCAGGAAGAACAAATGCTCGAAATCAAGAGTCTACACGCCCGCATCGCCTCGACAGGCACCGAAATCATACGGGGGCTCAACCTCACCGTGAAGAACGGCGAAGTCGCCGCCATCATGGGTCCGAACGGCTCCGGTAAATCGACGCTGTCTTACGTCCTGGCCGGCCGCGACGACTATGAAGTCACTGAAGGCGACATCCTTTACAATGGCGAGTCGATTCTCGAGATGGACCCTGCCGAACGGGCGTCGGCCGGCATTTTCCTTGCCTTCCAGTATCCGATGGAGATACCGGGCGTGGCGACGATGGAGTTCCTGAAGGTAGCGATGAATGCGCAGCGCAGGGCGCGCGGCGAGGAGCCGCTGAAGATCCCGGAATTCATTCGCCGGGTCAAGCAAGCGGCGGGCGATCTCGACATGGACATGGCGATGCTGAAGAGGCCGCTCAATGTCGGATTCTCGGGCGGAGAAAAGAAGCGCGCCGAAATTCTGCAGATGAAGCTGCTGGAGCCCAAACTCTGCGTGCTCGACGAAACCGATTCCGGCCTCGACATCGACGCGCTCAAGATCGTCTCCGACGGCGTCAACGCGCTGCGCTCCCCGAACCGCGCCATCATCGTCATCACGCATTACCAGCGACTGCTGGAGCACATCGTACCGGACAGCGTACATGTGCTTTACAGGGGTCAGGTGATCAAGTCGGGCGACAAGAGCCTGGCATTCGAGTTGGAAGAGAATGGCTACGCCGGCATCATCGGCGAGGCCGCCTAGGTGACTCTGATGAATATGCATGCCGCGCCACAGCGTACACCCGCCGAAACGGACCTCATCGACGCGTTCGACGAAAGGATTTCGCTGCTTCCGGGCGACGGCGATGTCGTACTCAAGCGTGACAATGCGATTGAGCAGATCAAGGCCGGCCTGCCTACACGGCGCGTCGAGGCTTGGCACTATACGGATTTGCGTCGTTTGCTGGGTTCCGTGCCGCGCTACGAAGTAACTGCCAAGGCCGAACCTGTCAGGCCGCTGATTGAGGGCACGACGGTGGTTTCGCTGCTCAATGGCGTCTCTTCCCCAATCATGCCCAAGCTCGACGGTCTGGAAGTCCGTCGCATAGCGGACATGCTCGCTGACGGCAGTTTCTCTGACGCGCTCGGGACGCAGGAAAAAGATGACGCGATCGGCGCGCTCAACACCGCCTTTGTTGCCGATGGTTATTTCCTCGACATTGCTGACGCCGCGCAGTTCGGCGCTCCGATCGAATTGCAGAATATTCACGCCGGCGGCCAGACCCATGTTCGTCTTCCAGTACGCGTCGGCAACGGTGCGAAGGCCACCATCATTGAACGCCAGTCAGGCACAGGGGACGCGCTGGTCAGTTCCATTAGCCACTTGAAACTGGGTGACGATGCAGAATTGACCTGGCTGATTGTGCAGGACCAGCCTGACGGCGCCAGCTTTTTTGGCCAGTTCAACGCCGAACTCGGCAGGAATTCGAAGCTCACGCTGTTTTTCATGAACGCCGGGGGCAAGCTGGTGCGCCAGGAAATCAATGTCACGGCAGCCGGCGAGGGCGCCTCATTCACGCTGCGCGGCGTCAATCTTCTGGCTGGCGATACGCATACCGATGTCACGATGGTGCTCGACCACGCCGTTCCCGAGACCTCATCGACGGAGATCATCCGCAATGTCGTTACCGGCAGGGCGCGCGGCGTTTTCCAGGGCCGCATCAACGTCGCAAAATATGCGCAGAAGACCGACGCCAAGATGGCCTGCAACACGTTGCTTCTGTCGGATGAGGGCGAGTTCTCGACCAAGCCGGAGCTCGAGATCTTCGCCGACGACGTGCAGTGCGGACACGGCGCCACAGTCACCGAGATCGACCACAACCATCTCTTCTATCTGATGGCCCGCGGCATTGACGAGAAGACGGCGCGCGGCCTCTTGGTCAAGGCGTTCGTCGCAGAGGTCATCGAGGAACTTGAAGACGAAACGCTGGTCGAGGCGCTGGAAGCGATGCTCGACGGCTGGTTCGCCGAGCACGGGTAGCAGGCTGACCATGGACCAGAAAGTCACGGGAGCACCCTACGACGTCGAGGCGATCCGCCGGGATTTCCCGATACTGTCGCGCGAGGTCTACGGCAAGCCGCTGGTCTATCTCGACAATGGCGCTTCCGCGCAGAAGCCGCAGGTGGTGATCGATGCGGTCACGAACGCCTATTCCAACGAATATGCCAACGTCCATCGCGGGCTACACTTCCTGTCCAACGCGGCGACAGACGCCTACGAGAAGGCGCGCGAAAGCGTTCGTCGCTTCCTCAATGCGCCGAGCGTCGACGAGATCGTCTTCACCTCCAACACCACGGCCGCGATCAACACCGTCGCCTACGGGTTCGGCATGCCGAATATCGGCGAGGGTGACGAGATCGTGCTGTCGATCATGGAGCACCATTCCAACATCGTGCCGTGGCATTTCATTCGCGAACGACAGGGCGCCAAGCTGGTTTGGGTTCCGGTCGATGATCTCGGCGCCTTCCACATCGAGGAATTCGAAAAGCGGCTGACCGACCGCACGAAGCTTGTTGCGATCACCCAGATGTCGAACGCGCTGGGCACCGTCACGCCGATCAAGGAAATCTGCCGCATTGCCCATGCGCGCGGCATTCCGGTGCTGGTCGATGGTAGCCAGAGTGCGGTGCACATGGCCGTCGACGTGCAGGATCTAGACTGCGATTTCTTCGTCTTCACCGGCCACAAGGTGTACGGCCCCTCAGGCATCGGCGTTCTTTACGGCAAGAGAGCGATTCTGGGAGGCATGCGGCCCTTCCAGGGCGGCGGCGAGATGATCGAGGAAGTGACTGAAGATATCGTCACCTATAATGACCCGCCCCATCGTTTCGAGGCCGGCACGCCGCCGATCGTCCAGGCGATTGGCCTCGGCGCGGCGCTTGAGTATATGGAAGGCATCGGCCGCGACCGTATCGCCGCCCATGAAGCGGACCTGAAACTCTATGCCCACGAACGCCTGCGCTCCATCAATTCGCTGCGCATCTTCGGCGATGCGCCGAACAAGGGCGCCATCGTATCGTTCGAACTGCAGGGAATTCACGCCCACGATGTGTCGATGGTGATCGACCGGCAAGGCGTCGCGGTTAGGGCCGGCACGCATTGCGCCCAGCCGCTGTTGAAACGATTTGGCGTTACCTCCACATGCAGGGCATCGTTTGGCATGTATAATACCAGGGCTGAAGTCGACATACTGGTTGAGGCGCTTGAAAAAGCGCGCAAATTTTTCGGGTGAGCATCATGGAAGACGCAAAGCTGATGACCGATAACAATGCCGCCGAAACCTTGGCTGCCGATGCACCTGCAGACGTGACGGTCGTGGCTGCGCCGGCATCAGCTATCCCTGCCGACGATCTGGCGCGCATGACCGACGACATCGTGTCGGCGCTGAAGACGGTCTACGATCCGGAGATCCCGGCCGACATTTATGAACTCGGGCTCATCTACAAGATCGACATCGAGGACGACCGATCGGTGAAGATCGACATGACGCTGACGGCGCCCGGCTGTCCGGTCGCCGGCGAGATGCCGGGCTGGGT
>JBKJRE010000546.1:0-23632 GCA_046594775.1 Rhizobiaceae bacterium
ACAAGCAACCCCCTCAGTATCGCCGGAAACCCTAATGACAGCGGCAGCCAGCTCATGGGCGAACGCCGCCCGCCGCGAAACCACTATCGGCCGTCATGGCCAAATGTATGCGGACCAGAGCGTCCGAAGCCAGTCTGTCGGTATGATTGACCGTGTAACTCCAACCCAGCCGCTTGCACCGGCGGATCAGTTCGTTTCGTCTTGCAGAATATGCGTTCTTGTAGCTTTCGCGCACCGTCTCGGCGCGACCCGCAGTCAATTTCTGGCCGGTTTCCGGGTCCGAAAACTCCGTGCGTCCGGAATAGGGGAAGGCTTCCTCAGCCGGGTCGGCGACTTCGATCAGATGCGCGCGAACGCCATGCCGCGCCAGAACATCGAGCCAGGCCATGGTTTCGTCAGGTGGATCGAGGAAATCGCTGGCGATTATAATATCCGAGAAGCGGCGGATGTTGTTGAGATCGGGTTTGGCAGGTCGGTTGGTCGCATGCATCAGTTGCGAAGCCAAGCGCTCAGCGCCATTGCGTGCGGTGAACGGATCTGTAAGGCCCGGCCATGCTATTCGTTCGCCGCTGCGGGACAGGAGTTCGGCGAGTCCAAAAGCCAGAACAAGCGCCCGCGACTCCTTCGACACGTTCGGTCCTGCCGATTTGTAGAGCATGGATGGCGAAGGATCCGCCCACAGCCACACAGTATGGGCCGCTTCCCATTCCCGGTCACGGACATAAGTATGGTCGTCCCGGGCGGATCGCCGCCAATCGATGCGTGACATTGCATCGCCATCCACATACGGACGGAACTGCCAGAAATTCTCGCCTATTCCGCGCTTGCGGCGCCCATGCCATCCGCCGATCACCGTATTGACGATGCGACGCGCTTCGATCAGCAGGTCGGGAATGAGCGCTGCACGAATGCGCCCCCGGGCAAGGGCGTCACTGGTTGAAACGGATGCGGTGGCTTCGCCTATGCGGCTCACCGCGAAATCCTCGCCGCAGCTTTCTCCATCTTCAGCCCTGTGCCTTGACCAGCCTGGCAACGACGTCGCGGACAGTCGTGCCCTCGGCACGGGCGGCAAAGGTCAACGCCATGCGATGTTGCAGCACCGGTTCAGCCAAGGCGTGAACGTCATCGATCGACGGCGCGAGGCGGCCCTCATACAGCGCCCTCGCCCTTGCGCATAAGGTGAGCGCCTGGCTGGCGCGGGGTCCAGGCCCCCAGGCAATATGCTTGTCCGCTTCTTCATTTCCCTGTCCGGGCCGCGCCGAACGCACGAGGTTGAGGATGGCTTCGACGACGCTTTCAGGAACCGGCATGCGCCTGATCAGCATCTGGATTTCCTTCAGACGCTCCGCTGCAAGGACATTTTCCGCCCTGGCGTCCTCGACGCCGGTGGTTTCCAGCAGAATGCGGCGCTCGGCTTCCATTTCCGGATAGAGAATGTCGATCTGCATCAGGAAGCGATCAAGCTGGGCTTCCGGCAACGGATAGGTGCCCTCCTGCTCCAGCGGGTTCTGGGTTGCCAGAACATGAAACGGCGACGGCAGGTCATGGCGAGCGCCGGCTACCGTGACGTGATATTCCTGCATCGATTGAAGCAGGGCGGACTGAGTGCGTGGACTGGCGCGGTTGATTTCGTCAGCCATAAGAAGCTGCGCGAAAATCGGACCGGAGATGAAGCGAAAAGAGCGCTTGCCAGCGTCATTCTGCTCCATCACTTCGGAGCCGAGAATATCTGAAGGCATCAGGTCCGGCGTGAACTGGATCCGGCTTGAGTGAAGCCCGAGCACGATGCCGAGGGTCTCTACCAGCTTGGTTTTGGCGAGGCCCGGAACACCTACCAAGAGCGCATGCCCACCCGCCAAAAGCGCAACCAGCGTGTGCTGCACCACACTTTCCTGGCCGAAAATCACCCGTCCGACGCCTTCTCTCACCCGAGAAATATCGGCGAGCGCCTTTTCGGCCTCGGCAATCATTTCCTTCTCGCTCATCGGAGCCTGCTTGACAGTTATGCTCATGCCGTATCGATCCTAGAATTGTCTGGAACGCCGACCGCGAGGATCCCAGTGCCGCAATCAGCGCGATGGCCGAGCGCATGAATTGAACTTAAATCACTACCCCCGGCTGACAAGCGGAACAACAGTGACTATTTCGTGACCATGGCAGATCACAAGAAATCGTCCAAAGAAGGCCTGGCTGGCGTTGGCGACGCGGCAAGCCTGTCAGCATTGATTTCGCGCGCGACACGCGCCGGCAAGGGCCTGCCACCCGTCGAACGCTGGAATCCCGACTTCTGCGGTGATCTCGACATGGAGATCAGGCCGGATGGAACATGGTTCTATCTTGGCACACCGATTGGGCGAATGCCGCTGGTGCAACTCTTCTCGACCGTTCTGCGCAAGGAGGCGGACGGCAAGACCTATCTGGTGACGCCGGTGGAGAAGGTCGGCATTCGCGTCGTCGACGCTGCCTTTCTGGCGGTGGAGATGAATGTTTCGGGCCAAGGCGATGACCGGGTAATGACCTTCCGGACCAATGTCGGCGATGTCGTCGAAGCCGGCCCGGACAACTCGCTGCGCTTTGTCGATGAAGCGGAGACGGGCGGCCTGAAGCCATATTTGCTGGTGCGCGGGCGACTGGAAGCGCTGGTCGCGCGGCCGGTAATGTATGAACTTGTCGAACATGGCGAAGAGATCGAGGTCAATGGCAAGACGATGTTTGCCGTGCGATCGAAGGGTGAAATTTATCCTATGATGCCGGCCGACAGGCTAAGGCGGCTCAGCGCGTGACCGATCATGTCGCACAGACGCCGTTCTCGGCGCGTGATTTTCGAATGCGCGCCGTCCATGAGCGGGAACCCTTTTCCGAAGCGGACAGCTATGGCGATCACCGCTTCAATCCTCAACATCCGAGGCTGCTGCAGCAGCGCCGATTGCGCGATGCAGCTGTGCTGATACCTGTCGTAGAGCATGCCGAAGGCGCCTCGGTGATCCTGACCAAGCGCTCTGAACGACTGAAGAACCATTCGGGCCAGGTGGCGTTTCCCGGCGGCGCAATCGATCCGACTGATGCATCTCCCGAAGCTGCCGCGCTACGGGAAACGCACGAGGAAATCGGTCTCGAGGGCAAGCACATCGAGATCATCGGGCGTATGCCGGACTATGTGGCCGGCAGCGGCTATCGCATCGCTCCCGTGCTGGCGATCGTGCAACCGGGGTTCACCTTGTCGATAAACGAAGACGAGGTCGACGCTGCTTTCGAGGTGCCGTTGCGGTTTCTGATGGACCCCGCAAACCACCGGAGAGACAGCCGCATGTGGAACGATCTGGAGTGGTTCTACTATGATATGCCTTACGACGGTCAGCGGATCTGGGGCGTCACTGCCGGAATCATCCGAACGCTCTACGAAAGGCTGTATCTGTGACGGTGAACATCACCGACAGGGCCGACTGGCTGCATGATGCGCAGTTGCAGCGGCTGCTGGCAGCGCTTGCCGCAGGCGGCGAGGAAGCCCGCATCGCTGGCGGCGCGGTCCGCAACAGCCTGCTTGGACAGGCCGTCACCGATATCGACATCGCGGCGACGACGCTGCCCGACGAGACTGTGATACGGGCGGAGTCCGCAGGGTTCAAGACCGCTCCTACCGGCATAAAGCATGGCACAATCACGGTGATTGCAGAAGGCAAGGCCTTTGAAGTCACCACGCTGCGGGCGGATATCGAAACCGACGGCAGGAAGGCGACTGTGCGCTTCGGTCGCGACTGGAAGGCGGACGCCGAACGACGCGATTTCACCATCAACGGTCTCTATGCTACTGCCGATGGCACGGTCGTCGATCTGGTCGGCGGGTTGAGCGACCTCGAATCCCGCACCGTGCGATTCATCGGCGATCCCGAAGCACGCATTCGTGAGGATTATCTGCGAATTCTGCGCTTTTTCCGGTTCTTTGCCTGGTACGGTGAAGGCAGGCCCGATGGAGAGGGCTTGAAGGCTTGCGCTCGGCTCAAGGACGGCCTCGACCGGCTTTCCGCCGAGCGTGTTTGGAATGAACTGAAGAAGATTTTCTGCGCGCCGGACCCGTCGCGTGCAGTGCTGTGGATGCGCCAGGCAGGCGTGCTGACGCGCATTCTGCCAGAGACCGAGAAATGGGGCATCGACGCTCTGCATCCATTGGTAGAAACAGAGCGCGATCTTGGGTGGGTTGCAGATCCGCTTGTCCGTCTGGAAGCCATCGTGCCCCCTGACGCCGAACGACTGGAAACGATGGGCGACAGGCTCCGGCTTTCAAATGCCGACAAGGATCGTCTGCGCCATTGGGTCCAATCGCCCAAGCTCCCGCCAACGTTGGCCGAACGCGACCTCGTCGAAAAGCTCTACCGCGGCGACCGGCAAGCCATCATTGATGGCCTGCGGCTTGCTCTCGCCTCAGCGCGCGGAAAAGCTCGCGAAAGCGATGCTGCGATGATCGAAGCCGGCGGTTATTCGCGCCTGCTAAAATGTGCCCTGGGCTGGCAGCCAGCCGAATTTCCGCTTAACGGAAGCGACCTTCTGGATATCGGATACGAGCCCGGTCCGGCCATAGGCAAGACTCTGCGAAGCCTGGAGGACAAATGGATCGACTCAGGCTTTTCGCTTGATCGAGGCGCCCTGTTGGAGCGCGCCGCGCGAACCCTCTAATCCTAGGCTGCGTCGCGGACGTTCTCGATGCGCGAGCGGATGGCTTCCACCATTGTCTCACGGATCACCGTCTCGCCATGTGTCTGACGCAGGTGCTCAACAGCCCGGCGCATGATCTCGGCTTCCTCCTCGTGGCGTGTGTGCCATTCACAGCCCGGGACGAGCGACCCGCAGTGAAAATCCTTCATCTGATGTCTCCTCTTCTCGTTCTGGTCTAAGGCTGGATCATAGCACGGAATTTGGCAAAAAGAGTACCGGCAATGCCGAAAAGCGGAGCGCGTCCGCTCCGCTTTTCGGGCCAGGCCATCACTTGATGATGGTTACAGAGTCGGCTGTTTTCTTGGTGCCCGTCATTTCCCAGTTGATCGACACCTTTTCGCCCGCCTTCAGACCGGGATCCTTGAACGTCTTGCGCACCTGATAGGTGTCGCCGCTGACGAGCGTCAGTGTCATGGCCTTTGAATCGAACTGCTTGACCGTGCCAGTGGCGTGCTGGACCGCGGCGACGGACATAGCTGAGGTGGCGAGAAGGGCAGCGACAGCTGCCGGAACAAGAAGCGTGCGCATGGCAGGCTCTCCTGAAAATGCGGAAAGGTTTTGACCTTTGATCCGCGTCTGCTATGGGCCGTCCGGTCGCGTCGTGTCGCGGTCAGAGGATGATGATCCGCCGGCGTTTCCCGGCCCACCGATGACGATATACCTGCCTGCCACCCAGCCCATTAGACGAAAAAGATAGTTTCCAGGGCTGGCGCGGCCACATTCCGTCACCAATTCCCGAATTTGTGGCGTGATCGCGGCTGGCGAACTCGCGGCTATCAGCCGCAGCATTCAAAACGCAACAAGATTGCTCAGGCCTGTGCCGGACGTTTCCTGGGCTTGAATTTCTTCTTCGGCCTCGCTGCTGTTCCGTCAGGCACCTGGGCCTTGGGCGCATGGCCCTCAGGACCTTTTCGGTGCTTCTTCTTTCCTTCCCACGCCTTCGTGGGCTGAACCGCGTCGCGTTGCGTCTCGGAAGTTTCGGCACGCTGGATGACGACACCCTTTTCACCGGTGCCATGCTCCTTGACCGCTTTGGCGAAGCCATCGGCACGGTCGGCAATGATCTCGAAACGCGACTCGGTGTCGAGAATGCGGATCGAGCCGATTTCCCGCTTCGTGACGTGTCCGGCCTTGCATATCAGCGGTAGCAGCCAGCGCGGCTCGGCACGGTGCTTGCGACCGACGGAAATTGAGAACCAGACACCGTCTGTAAAGCGGTTGTCGGGTCGTTCGGCCCTGGCCGGATCGAAAACCACTGCCGGTCCATCGGAAAGTTCTTCGGCCGCCGGTCTTGACGCAAGCTGCTGGCGCAGAAACGCCGCGGCGACCTGTTCCGCACTATGGTTCGCGAGAAGATCCCGGACGAAATCCATCTCGTCTTCGGCGGGCGCTTCTGCAAGCGAAGGATCGGCCAGAATCCGGTCGCGGTTGCGACTGTCGATTTCGGCCGGACCTGGAGCCGGCTGAACCGTCGCCTCCAGCTTGGCCAGCTTCAGGAGGCGGGCAGCACTTCCTCGACGATGATAAGGCACGATCAACGCGCAGACGCCCTTGCGGCCCGCCCGGCCGGTCCTGCCGCTTCTGTGCAACAAAGTTTCCGGGTTGGTCGGCAGGTCGGCATGGATAACCAGATCGAGGTTGGGCAGATCTATGCCTCGCGCAGCCACGTCGGTTGCCACACAGACACGGGCGCGTCCATCGCGCATCGCCTGCAACGCGTTGGTGCGTTCTGCCTGGCTGAGTTCGCCAGACAGCGAGACGACGGAGAAACCGCGATTGGCGAGCCGGCTGGTCAAACGCCTTACGGCTTCGCGTGTTGCGCAGAATACCAGCGTGTTCTGGGCATCGAAGAACAGCAGTGAGTTGATGATGGCGTTTTCGCGTTCCGAGGGGGCGACCAGGATTGTGCGATATTCGATATCGTCGTGCTGGTCACCCTCGCCCGTCGCGGTGATGCGCAAGGCGTCCCGCTGAAAGCGTTTGGCCAGCGTGGCAATCGATTTCGGAACTGTCGCCGAAAACATCAGGGTGCGGCGGCTTGCAGGCGCGGCAGCAAGGATGAATTCCAGATCTTCCCGGAATCCAAGGTCGAGCATCTCGTCCGCTTCGTCCAGAACGACGGCGCGCAGGCCGGAAATGTCGAGCGATCCGCGCGTAATATGGTCACGGAGACGGCCGGGCGTCCCGACGACGATGTTGGCGCCCTGTTCCAGCGCCCGGCGTTCCTGGCGCATGTCCATGCCGCCAACGCAGGATCCGATGCGGGCGCCGGTCTCCCTGTAAAGCCATTCCAGTTCGCGACGCACCTGAACCGCAAGCTCGCGCGTCGGCGCTATGACGAGCGCACTCGGCGCCCCATGTTCCCCGAACCGCGCGGCGCCTTGCAGCAATGTCGGGGCGATGGCGATACCAAAAGCGACGGTCTTGCCGGATCCGGTCTGTGCCGAAACCAGCAAATCCCGACCCGCCGCATCGGGCGCCAGAACGGCGGTTTGAACTGCGGTAAGCGTGTCGTAACCACGCGCTGCGAGCGCCCCGGCCAATGCCGGGACCATGTCTGGGAGATTCGTCAACAGATATCTTTCCTGAAGGTGTCGGTCGGCAGTCACAAGGCCGTACGTCGACAATTGCGGCACACCTAGACGGTGGCGGCGATCACGTCAATGCGGCGGCCCGGCGCTCGGCGTTGCCCCTCAAGGCCATTTCACCTCGGGTGGCATGCTGGAAAGGATCGAATTGACGTTGCCGCCAGTCTTCAGCCCGAAGATCGTTCCACGGTCGTACAGAAGATTGAATTCCACGTATCGGCCACGCCGGATGAGCTGTTCCTCGCGGTCGGCGTCCGTCCACGGTTCGTTGAAATTTCGTCGAACGAGTTCAGGATAGATATCGGCGAAAGCACGACCGACGTCTTTGACAAAGTCAAAATCCGTGTCCCAGCCGCCCTTTTCCGCGCCCGAGTGCAGCCAGTCGAAGAAAATTCCGCCAATCCCGCGGGGCTCATTGCGATGAGGGAGAAAAAAGTATTCGTCACACCATGCCTTGAGCCTCGCATAGTCGGCAATGGCATCGTGCTGTTCGCAAGCCCGCTTCATGGCATTGTGAAATGCCACCGAGTCCGGATCATCCTGGCGCCGGCGACGGTCCAGAACGGGCGTCAGGTCTGCTCCGCCACCAAACCATTGGCGTGCGGTGACGACCATTCGCGTGTTCATGTGCACTGCAGGTACGTGGGGGTTCCACGGGTGAGCGATCAGCGAAATACCCGAAGCCCAGAAGCGGGGATCCTCCTCGCCCCCCGGCATCTGCTTGCGAAATTCGGGTGAGAACTCGCCGAAGACCGCCGAGGTGTGGACGCCAACCTTCTCGAAGACGCGGCCACCCATCATTGACATGATGCCGCCGCCGCCCTTTCCACCATCACGCTGCCAGGGCGATTGAATGAAACGGCCCGGCGCATTCGACGCTCCCGGTCCCGCCAGATCGTCTTCGACAGCCTCAAAGGCGGAGCAAATGCCGTCGCGCAACTCTTCAAACCAGGCTCGGGCGATCGACTTTTTCGCTTCAATGTCGTTCGGCAGGTCTGTCGGTATTTCAGGGCGTTCCATGAACCGGCTCCGTGACGGTGCGCCAAGCTTGCAAGACTTGTCTTTTGACTCGCAATTCCGTGAGCGATCCCTAATCTGTTGGCGCGATGGGTCAAGGAGTTCGTTTATGCGCACGCCAGCCAGACCACCGCTGGACGCCCTCAAGAAGCGGCTGGAACGCTCGCGCGCGGAACGAGAGCGCATGCCGCGGGATGGCTTTCTTCGCGAGACCTTCGTTCTGCCGCGAACGGATGCTCGCGACAAGGCCAGGGAGTGGTTCGACCGCTGGCCGAAACAGGCATACTGGACCGAAATCGAGAGCTGGTTCGAACGACCGGGAGACGTGATCGAGTTCACAATCCGACGGCTGCCAGCGGCAGATTGACGGCGCCTGCGTCTTCATGGGAGCGCACTTCCAGCCTTTTTCCGGAAGATTAGTGCTGCTCCATGCCCGGCTCAGGGCGTAGGTTCGGATGCTACCGGTCGCTCTGGATTCACAGACATTGAGTCAGGGTCAGGAGCGGCGCGCTCGTTTCACGGCATTAATTGGCCGCCATTAACCTCGATGACTTGGCCGGTTATGTAGCCACTCATGAGATCGGAAGAGAGGAAAAGATAGGCTCCGACGCACTCGCGGGGCGTGCCTGCTCGCCCCTGCGGAATTGTCGCGACCATCCCCTTCATCTGCTCGGGGCTCGAGTAGCGGTCGTGAAAGGGCGTCAGAATAACGCCTGGCGCGACGGCATTGACGCGGATCCCGCTGCCGATCAGTTCCTTGGCCATGCCGCGCGTCACGTTTGAGACGAAAGCCTTGGACGAGCCGTAAAGCCCCGCCCCGCCGCTGGCGCCGTTGCGGGCCGCAACCGAGGACGTGTTGACGATAAAGCCTCCCTGCCGCTTCATCCATGGAATGGCGACCCGGCAAGCGGTGATCACCGAGCGAGCGTTGAGGTCCATGACAGCGTCATACTGTTCTTCCGTCATGTCCGCATAAGTCATGCGACCGAGCATGCCCCCAGCGTTGTTGACCAGCCCATCGAGCTTGCCGAATTTCCTGGCCGTCTCCTCGACCACATGGGTAACCTCTGCGGAAACGGAAAAATCGCCCTGAACAAGGAATATATCGGCCCCATCGCCGCGCAATTTTGCGGCGACCGCTTCTGCAGCCTCCCGGCTTTGATTGTAGTGTAGCCCGACCTGGCAGCCCTGCATTGCATAAGCTTCGACAAGCGCAGCGCCGATGCCGGTCGAACCACCGGTGACGAGAACCGTCTTGCCTGCGAGGTCCGCGATAGAGACGGATGGTGTAGTCATGACATTCCTCCTTCAAAGGCATCCTGTTTCGGGCATCCCGCCGCCATCGTCAACGGCATGGCCGGATCAAGGCGTGCCAGTTGCAGGCGCCTAGAACTCCGGGCATGGTTCAGGGGCAACAGGACGCTGACATGCAAAAAACTATCGAAGAATTGTGTGGGGACACAGACGGAGTAGCCTACGAGCTTGTGGTCTACCGGTTCTGGGGTTCATCTCCGCAAGCACCTTCAGCCTATATCCAGGCAGGTCTTCACGCCGGCGAATTGCCGGGCGTCGTGGCCATCCACGCACTGATGCCAAGGCTGCGAAAGGCCGATGTCGAGGGCCGCATTCTCGGCAACATTACGGTTGTGCCCGCCGCCAATCCTGTGGGGCGCGCGCAATATCTGTTCGGCGATCTAGAGGGCCGCTTTCATCTCGGGACGCGCACAAACTTCAACCGGGACTTCCCGCTTCTGGAGACCCCCGACCTTTCAGGGCTTGCTTCGCCAGACCTTCCTTCAACCATTGACGTGCGCCTGAAGCGAAAGCTGATCGCGCTTTCGATAGGCCACGACATTGTGCTCGACCTGCACTGCGATTTTGAGAGCGTCGCGTATCTTTACGTGCCCAGGCGGCTCTGGCCGGCGATGTCCGATTGCGCGGCAGCGATGAACGTCGAGGCGGTCATCACCTGGGAGGGTTCGTCCGGCGCCTCCTTCGACGAAGCATCGCTACATCCCTGGCTGCTGATACCGAAAGAAAATGCTGACCTGAACCACCGCGTCGTCACCACGGTCGAGTATCGAGGCTTGCGAGATGTCGGGCGCGATACCGCCCAGTCCGACGCCCAGGGACTTTACAATTTGCTCGTGGTGCGCGGCGTGATCCGTGACGAACTGTTCAATCCGCCAGAGACGTTTGCGGGTATGGTGAAGTCAATCGAACATGTCGAGATGATCGCGGCCCCTCGGGCAGGCGCGATCTTGTTTGACGTAGTGCCGGGTGATCGGGTGGAGAAAGGCTCCCGCCTCGCGTCGATCGTTCATTCGCCTGGCGAAGAGGACGGGGCGGTCGATATCTTGGCCCCCCAGGCGGGCTATGTGCTGACGCGCTCGTCGGTCCGCTCGGCGCGCGCCGGCGATGACCTGATCAAGCTTGTTGGCGATGCGCCGAGCGCCGCCGCAAAACAGGGCGCCCTGGAGGATTGAGGCTTCGCCCGGTCGGTTGACCGGGCGAAGCATCAATTCAGATCACGAAGAACCAGTTCGAGATTAGCACCACAACGGCACCAGCAGCGAGCGTCAGATAGGGCAGAATGCCTGCCTTGCGCACAACAAGATCGGCTTGGTTGATACCGAGATCGTCGAGCATGTGCACGGGGAACTTGCCGCCATCCTGGACATAGTGACGATACCAAAATACCGGGATGATCAGCGCTGCCGCGATGAGGCCGGCCCAAAGCGCCCACGGATTCCAGACCTTGGCGCCCGCGCCCATGAACATGGCGTTGACATAGGACAGCATAGCACCGATCGCGATCAGGACCGTCGGCGCCTTCCACGGCCGCTTGATGTGGCCATTGTCCATGCGGTGGATCCAGCCGGCATTGAGGTTGAGGAAGTTGAAGATGATGTAACCGCAGTTGGAAACGGCCAAGATGAAGAAATAGCTGGTCGCGTCAGCTGCGGCGATTGCCAGAAGCCCCAGGTTGAAGACAAGATCGGTCCACATCGCCCGCGTCGGCGCGCCATGCGCGTTGACGTGGCTGAGATAGCGCGGCAGCCAGCCGTCGACCGAACCCTGGTAAAGGGTGCGCGACGAACCGGCCATCGCCGTCATGATGGCAAGCATCAGCGCCAGGATCATCAGCATGATCATGATCGACGTGATGATTCCCGCACCGCCGACCATCTGCGCCATGGCGTTGCCGACGCCAGAGCCATCGACGATGGGCCCGGCCAGCATGCCGTCAAGACCGAGAACGCCTTGGAAAGTGAAGGGAACCAGCGTGTAGAGCAGCAGGCAAAGCAGGCCCGAATAGAGGATGGCGCGCACCGTATCGCGGCCCGGATCCTTAAACTCGCTGGTGAAGCAGATCGAGGTTTCGAACGCATAGGCCGACCATGCAGCGATGAACATGCCCCCGAACACCAGCGTCCATCCGCTGACGTTCCACATGCCCGGCTCAGGCGCATAAGCCTCGGCTAGCGGCACCAGCGGCGAATAATTGTCCCAGTTGATCTGACCGGTGATGATCGGGACGATGCCGACGATCAGCATCGGGATGATGACGATCAGGCCGATGTATTTCTGGACGTTTGCGGTGCCCAGAATGCCGCGATGCTGAATTGCGAAAACGATGAGCATCAGCACCGCACCGATCCAGAAGACCGAGTTCAGCGAGAAGCTGACAGGGCCAAGCGACCCGCTGTAGAGCGTCCAGTCGCGAATGGCCGGCGTGCCGGCCGCGGTAAGGAACGCGACGCCATCAGCCGCGGACTTTCCGAGATTGGCCGGGTCGGCCAGCCAGGCGACAACCTCCGCCGAACCTTCAGTAAAGCCGGGAATTGGAGCGAGGGCACTGAGAATATAGGCTGCCGCGATGGAGCAGCCCAGTGACAGCACGGGCGTCCAGGCCAGCCAGTTGCACCACACCGATAGCGGCGCAATGAACTTTGAATAGCGCAACCAGGCGGTCGCGCCATAGACAGATGCTCCGCCCGACTTGGAAGGAAACAAGCCGGCGATTTCGGCATAGGTGAAGGACTGAATCAGGCCGAGTATGACCGAACATGTCCAAATGACGAAGGCGAGCTTGCCCGTCGTCCCGGCGATTCCGCCGATGGAGAACAGAACCAGTGCCGGTACGCCGCTTGCTACCCAGAATGCGCCTGTCCAGTTGATGGTTCTGTGCAACTGGCCGTTGCCGGGTGCGGCCTTGGCCGCTGTGCTACTACTCATTCGAAGTCCCCCCTCCCAAGCGCTCACGGAGCGCATCCTTGATCAAACCCTACTGCGGATATTCCACAGATTCTCATTATATTCATATGAGTGAACAGTGGCACAGCGTTTTGCTGCGTCAAGCGATTGTTCGGCTGCGGCAACCGTTGTCCGATCATATGTGCCGAATCCGGTTGCGCGGGCTACCGTTCGCCGTTATTGGAAAATCCATGAATTCGGTTTCTGACAAAGTGCTCTGGTGGTGGGCCTGCTGACTGCGGCCTGAGGAGCGCGTGCGCGTTGAAACTTTGTGGCCGCAACGGAAAACCCGGGCGGCCATTTGTATTTCAAGTGCTTTCCTGGAACCTCACGGGAATGGATGGAGACAGGAATGACCATCGAAATGCTTGAAGGGGGAGCCGAGCGATTCGTCACCGCTGGCGGTGTTACGATAACCAGGCAGCGCCATGACACTCCCTATGCCGGCGCTATCGAGGCCTATATCGACGGATTGAACGGCCGACGCGGCGCGGTGTTCTCGTCCAACTACGAATATCCGGGGCGTTACACCCGCTGGGACACCGCGATTATCGATCCGCCACTCGCGATTACCGGGCGCGGACGGCTGATGAGAATAGAAGCCTTGAACGGCCGTGGAGAGATTCTGCTGCCTGTTATGCTGACGGTCCTGGATCGTCTTGCGGATGTTGTGGTCACAGAACTGTCGGCAACGCTCATCAGCCTGACCGTTGCCTCGCCCGGCCGTGTCTTCACCGAGGAGGAGCGCAGCAGGGTCCCGTCTGTCTTCACGGTTCTTCGCGCTGTCACGGGACTTTTCCGGACCGATCAGGACGCCAATCTCGGCCTTTATGGCGCGTTCGGCTATGATCTCGCGTTTCAGTTTGACCCGGTCGATTACTCCTTGCCGCGGGCTGAAAGCCAGCGCGACCTCGTCCTTTACGTTCCGGACGAGATACTGGTCGTGGATCACCATCAGGCTAAGGCGTGGCATGACCGATATGACTACTCGGGCGCCGGTTTTTCGACGCAAAGCCTGCCGCGTCGGGGAAAGATTGAAGCCTTCGCGCCGTCCGACCGTATTCCGCCACGTGGCGACCATCAACCCGGCGAGTATGCAAAGCTGGTCGAAAAGGCCAAGCAAAGCTTCCGGCGCGGCGACCTGTTCGAAGTCGTGCCTGGGCAGATGTTCTACGAGCGTTGCGAGACGCCACCGTCGGATATTTCACGTCGGCTGAAATTGACAAACCCCTCGCCCTATTCGTTCTTCATAAATCTCGGCGAGGGCGAGTATCTGATCGGCGCATCGCCGGAAATGTTTGTAAGGGTGAATGGCCGTCGCGTAGAAACCTGCCCGATATCCGGCACCATCAGACGCGGCGATGACGCAATTTCGGACTCAGAGCAGATCCTGAAACTGCTGAATTCGAAAAAGGACGAGTCAGAACTCACCATGTGTTCGGATGTCGACCGTAACGACAAGAGCCGCGTGTGCGAGCCTGGGTCGGTGCGGGTCATCGGACGCCGCCAGATAGAGATGTATTCGCGCCTTATCCACACCGTCGACCACATTGAGGGACGCCTGCGGGAGGGCATGGACGCCTTCGACGCCTTCCTGAGCCATGCATGGGCCGTTACGGTTACAGGGGCGCCCAAACTCTGGGCCATGCGCTTCATCGAAAAACATGAGAAGAGCCCGCGAGCATGGTATGGCGGAGCGGTCGGCATGGTGCATTTCAACGGCGATCTGAATACCGGATTGACGTTGCGCACCATTCGCATCAAGGACGGCATCGGCGAGGTGCGTGCAGGCGCGACGCTGCTTTTTGACAGCGTGCCGGAAGAAGAAGAGGCGGAAACCGAATTGAAGGCATCGGCAATGCTGTCGGCCATCCGAGACGCCAAGATCGGCAACGCGGCGGCTACCGAACGTTTGACCGCAAAAGTCGGCGATGGCGTAAACATTCTACTGGTCGATCACGAGGACAGTTTCGTCCACACTCTGGCAAATTACTTTCGCCAGACAGGGGCGACTGTCTCCACTGTGCGTTCGCCGGTGACTGACGACGTTTTCGACCGGATAAAGCCTGATCTGGTGGTGCTTTCGCCAGGCCCCGGCACACCGAAAGACTTCGATTGCGCTGCCACGATCCGGAGATCGAGAGCCCGGGACTTGCCAATCTTCGGCGTCTGCCTCGGTCTCCAGGCGCTGGCGGAGGCCTATGGCGGCGAACTGCGTCAGTTGCACATTCCCGTGCACGGCAAACCGTCGCGCATTCGCGTTTCCACTCCTGGCATCATCTTCTCCGGCCTGCCGAAGGAGGTCACTGTCGGTCGATATCACTCGATTTTCGCCGACCCCGTGCGCCTGCCCGAAGACTTCGTGGTAACCGCCGAGACCGAGGATGGCGTCATCATGGCCTTCGAACACCGAAAGGAACCTGTCGCTGCTGTTCAGTTCCACCCTGAATCGATCATGACGCTCGGGCAGAATGCAGGCATGCGCATTATCGAAAATATCGTTGCGCATTTGCCCCGGAAAGCAAAGGTGAAGGCGGCTTGAGGTGCCGATGACCTCCAAGCAGAAAGTCGCAGCCCTCGCCTTCTGGTCGATCGTGATCGCCTTTGCGGTCATGGGGCTGAAGTTCGTCGCCTGGCAGGTGACGGGATCGGTCGCACTGTTTTCTGACGCGCTGGAATCCATCGTAAACGTGATTGCAGCGCTTGCCGCCTTCTGGGCGATCCGCGTCAGCCAAAAACCTGCGGATCAGGACCACCCTTTCGGTCATCACAAAGCGGAATATTTCTCCGCCGTTCTGGAAGGTGTCCTTATCGTTCTGGCGGCGATCCTGATCCTCGCCGAAGTCTGGCGTGCCTGGGAGATGCCAGCCACGTTGGACAAGCCATGGACCGGTTTGGCAATCAACGGCGTAGCTGCCGCCATCAACCTTTTCTGGGCCCAGCTTCTCATCCGGGTCGGACGGGCGATGCGCTCGCCGGCGCTGGTGGCCGACGGGCGGCATATCATGACGGATGTCGTAACCTCGGTCGGCGTCATTATCGGACTTGTTGGAGCTGTCCTCACCGGCTGGTCTATCCTTGATCCGGCGCTCGCCATCATCGTCGCCCTGAATATCCTTTGGCAAGGTTGGCACGTCATCGGCTCGTCGATCCAGGGATTGATGGACCGCGCAGTCGACAAGGACGAGCATTTCCATATCCGCGATATCATTTCTGCAAACTCCAGGGGGGCGATCGAAGTCCATGACCTGAAAACCCGAATTGCCGGGCGGGCGACCTTCATCGAACTTCATCTTGTTGTTGAAGCCGGCATGACCGTTGGTGAAAGCCATGTTATCTGCGACAGGATCGAAGAAGCTCTGAAGGCTGAAATTCCAAGCGTTCGCATAACAATTCATGTCGAACCCGATGACGAGGCCAAGCTTCCGCTCGGAACCAGCGCCGTACCGTTCGCCTGATAAGCCGCGGTAGCGCTGCGGCCCGACTGTCCGCCTAAACCACAGGCAGGGACTGTCACCGAAATGCACCCCACGTTTTGGATTTTTAGTCCTGACATTCAAGGGCGACGAGGTCTATGAACAGGTTGAATGACAGCTCCCGCACAACCTTTATCACCAAAGAAACCTGCAAAGCTCCATGTCGCCGTGCAATGGGCCGCGCTGCTTGTCGTTTCACTTCTGCTTGCCACCGTACTCGATGTGGCAGGCTTGCCAGCGGCCATGTTGCTCGGCCCGCTGATGGTGGCCGTTGTGGCCGGAACGAATGGGGCAACCGTCCGCGTTCCGAAGCTGTCCTTTGCGTCTGCGCAGGCTTTTGTGGGATGCCTCGTCGCCGTAAACCTGTCGCCGGAAATCTTTTCGACTCTTGTTGCCGGGTGGCCGCTGTTTGGCGGCGTGGTCCTGGCAACGCTCATGGCGTCCAGCTTTCTCGGGTGGTCCATCAGTCGTCTGAAAATTCTACCCGGCACGACTGCTGTCTGGGGGTCGGCCCCCGGCGGCGCAACCGCCATGGTGTTGATGGCCGGCGCGTTTGGCGCCGATGAGCGCCTCGTCGCCTTCATGCAATATCTGCGCGTCATCTTCGTTTCGATCTCGGCGGCAATGATCGCGGGACTGTGGGTCGACACGTCGAGCGTTGAGGTGCCACCGAGCATCTGGTTGCCGGCGATCGAGTGGGCGCCTTTCACAACGACGCTTGCGATCGCGGCTGCCGGCGGCCTTGCGGGCCGGCTGCTGCGCCTGCCCTCGCCCTATTTCCTCGGCGCGGCCATCCTCGGAACCCTGCTCCATCTCGGACCCCAAATGCCCATGCAATTGCCCGTGTGGCTTCTCGGCATTTCCTACATGGTCATCGGATGGGCCATCGGCCTGAATTTCACCCGGGCTATCATACGTCATGCTGCCAGAGCCCTGCCGCAGATCGTGGGTTCGATCATCGCATTGATGGCCTTCTGTGGCGGACTGGCATGGCTGCTCGCCCATGAACTGGGCATAGATCCGCTAACCGCGTATCTGGCAACGAGCCCGGGCGGCATGGACTCGGTGGCGATCATCGCCGCCGCCTCCGAAAATGTTGACCTGTCTTTCGTAATGGCGCTGCAGAGCGCCCGGCTGGTGATCGCGCTGACGCTTGGTCCGTCCTTGGCAAGGCTGGTTGCACGCGGAATCAAGCCGTGACCGGGTGATCATCGATAACCTTGCCTCCCGCCTGCCGCTGATGTATTAGACGCGGCATGTCCAAGCGCCCGGCCATAGTCATGTCTCGTCAGTCCGCCTTTGCGGCCGAGACCGCTCGCGCACTTTCTGCTCTCCTGCTTCTCGGTCTTATCGGCGATCGTCGGGCCCGTTGAAGGAGCGCCCGGCGGTCGAATGAGCCGCCCCGCGCTGCAAGCTCCTTGCCAGTCACACTTTCCTGCATGAAGATTTGATAGGCGTTGCCTCGCTGGAGAGCGGTCATCGCCGGGAGCCAAGAAGATGGACGCAAAACCAGAGATGTCACACGCGCGCGGCATGCCCGATGCCGGCCAAAAGTACCAGCCATACCCGACCGTGGGTCTGCCGGACAGAACATGGCCGTCCAAGCGTATAGACAAGGCGCCGATCTGGTGCTCGGTGGACCTGCGCGATGGCAACCAGGCCCTGATCGATCCGATGGGCCATGACCGTAAGGTGCGCATGTTTCGGCTCTTGCTGGACATGGGATTCAAGGAAATAGAAATCGGTTTCCCTTCGGCCTCGCAGACCGATTTCGATTTTGCACGCTGGTGCATAGAGGAAGGAGGCGTCACCGACGACGTTTCCCTGCAGGTGCTTGTGCAGTGCCGGCCAGAACTGATCAGACGAACGTTTGAATCGCTGGAAGGCGCCACAAAGCCGATCGTCCATTTTTACAACTCGACCAGCGAGCTGCAGCGTCGGGTGGTTTTTGCCAAGGACGTGGCTGGCATCAAGCAGATCGCAACGGACGCCGCCAAGATGATCACCGACATGGCCTCCAGGGCCGGCGGCGGCTATCGCTTCGAGTATTCGCCCGAAAGCTTCACAGGAACCGAGCTCGAAGTTGCGCTGGAAATCTGCAACGCCGTAACAGAGAACGTCCAGCCGACGCCCGACAACAAGCTTATCGTCAACCTGCCTGCCACGGTGGAAATGTCGACACCCAATATATATGCCGATCAGATAGAGTGGATGTGCCGGCAACTCGACACCCGGCAAAACCTGTTGGTCTCACTTCACCCGCACAATGATCGAGGCACCGGCATCGCAGCCACAGAACTCGGTCTCATGGCCGGCGCCGACCGTGTCGAGGGCACCTTGTTCGGCAATGGCGAACGCACCGGAAATGTCGACATCGTCACGCTGGCGCTGAACATGTACACTCAGGGGCTTGATCCAATGCTCGACTGTTCAGACATCAACCGGATGAAGGACGTCTACGAGTATTCCAACCAACTGAAGATCCCAGAACGTCATCCCTATGTCGGCGACCTCGTCTACACGGCCTTTTCCGGTTCGCATCAGGACGCGATCAACAAGGGCATGAAGGCGATCAAGCAGGCGAACAAGCCCTTCTGGGAGGTTCCCTACCTGCCCATTGATCCAAAGGATGTAGGCCGCAGCTACGAGGCGATCATCCGCATCAATTCGCAATCGGGCAAGGGTGGCATCGCCTATGTCCTGCAGGCCGATTACGGCCTCAACCTGCCACGCAATCTTCAGGTGGAATTCAGCCAGGACATCCAGTCGATCACCGACGTGGAAGGCAAGGAGGTGCCGGCCAAGCGAATCCATGACCGGTTCCTCGAGGTATATGTCGATCAGCCCGGCGGACGGTTGAAGTTCCTTGATCACCAGACCTTTCCAGACCCTGATCGCAAGGGAAATCGGATCGTCGAGGCCTCGATCATAGACAATGGCAAGGAAGTCACGATTTCCGGCACCGGCACAGGCCCGATCGACGGCTTCGTCGACGCGCTTTCGCGTCACATCGGGGTGCCGCTCTCCGTGCTCGACTATTCCGAACACTCAATGCAGCGCGGCTCGAATGCGGCGGCGATCTGCTACATGGAAGTCGAGTATCCCGGCAGCAAGATTTTTGGTGTCGGCATCAACACCAACATCGTCGCCGCTTCGCTAGAGGCGGTGGCGTCGGCTGCCAACCGCATTCTTGGCTGACTCCGCGCAATTGTCTCCCCCGCTTTTCGCGTCCGACTCGGGCGGGGGAGACACCGCACTTGTCTTGCTGCACGGCTTCGGCGGTTTTCATGGCCTTTGGGACGACGTTGTTTCGCGGCTGTCCGGCTCGGTGCGCATCATTGCATACGATCTGCCGGGACATGGCGGTTCGCTGGCAGTTCCCGGGAGCCGGCCGAGCGCCACCGCGCGCATGATCGTCGCGAACCTCGGCGAACGCGGTATCGGGCGCGCAAATCTCGCCGGACATTCGATGGGCGGCGCGATCGCAACGCTGATGGCGCTTGCCGAACCGGGGCTGGTTGCGTCGCTGGCTCTCCTGTCGCCAGGCGGCTTCGGGCCGGAGATCAACGGACCGCTCCTGCGCCGTTTCGCCGAAGCCGTTTCGCGCGACGAGATCCGCGCCTGCCTCGTCGCCATGTCGACACCGGGATTTGCAGTGTCAGACGAAATCCTCGACGCCCTAGAGCGCATGCGGGCAATCGCCGGCCAGACTGAGAGCCTAACCGAGATTGCGGCTACGATCACACGTGGCGACCGACAAGGCGAAATTCCGCGCGCCAGCATCGCGGGTCTCAATATGCCGGTAGGAATTTTGTGGGGCGACGCCGATCCGGTCCTGCCGTTCGCGCAGGCGGCCGGGCTACCGCGCAGCTTCAAAACGGTGCGCGCCGCTGGCGCAGGGCACATGCTCATCGAGGAACGACCGGAAGCCGTGGCGGCCTTGCTTGCCTCGGTGATGACGGGGGCACGGCCTGCCAGCCGATGAGCAACAGCCATCCTCCGCTTGAGTGCCGCTGCAAAACCACTATGTTAACCTTACCTTAACCATGCCTGCGGGCTGGAGCCAAACGCCATGAGCGACGCAGGCGACAATCGGAAACCCAACATGCCACCGCATCGACTTGCCGATGTCATTCGCGAGGTGAAGAACGCCGCGGCCGACCGCGATGATGTTGTCGTGGAACTGCGGGAAGCAAGCCGCACAAGGCTTGAACTGCTGTCTGCCGAACTCGCGCCGATTTTCGACGAAGTACCTGTCGACATTGACCTTTTCGATTTCACCATATCGTCCGGGCTGCAACCCCGGCTCTGGATCGATGCCATCAGCCACGTGGCGATGGGCCGCGACCGGCGGACCTACCGTTTCCTGAAGGACACACGTTCCGGACGCGTCGTGCTGGCCGAAAGCGCGTCCGTCGACCCTGTCGCCGCTCAGGTCGCGCGCTACGTTGCCGAGCGCATGATCGAAAGGGAGCGCCTGATGGAGGGCGACGCCGAGCATGCGGTTCCCGTAATGCAGCGCAATCGAACGTCGAGCGCCGCTGAAGTCGGGAGGCCGGATGGCGGCTGGAGATCATTTCTGTCCGGGATCGGACTTGTCGCAGCGGGGGCTCTGGTCGGATTGATCGCCTCGGTAATGGCGCTGTGGGACCGGCTGCTGGCCAGCCTTGGCCAGTAAGGCTCAGGAGGCTTTCGAAACCGATTCAGACTGCCCGATTAACACGGTCGTCGATATTTCGCCCACCGGCACGGTCGGTCCGATCAGCCCGCGCCGCGTCAGCCGCAGCTTCCAGTCGCCCGATGCTCCCGAAACCTCCAGCAGGTTCCACTGGGCCGGCGCATGGGACCCGCCGATCGACTGGCCCGTAGCCGCTACGCCAACCACCGGCACACGTCCCTCTTTGCCTGGAATCCAGTTCAGGGACGGATCATGTGAATGGCCGTGCAAAACCAGTTCGGCGCCATGCCGCGCGACGGTTTTCTGGAAATTGCCGATGCCGAACAGCCGCTTGTGCTGCGCGACAGCTCCGCGCACCGGCGGGTGATGTATCATCACCACCCTGAACAGCTGTTGACGGGCAGCGTCGTCGAGAAGCTGGCCAAGACGGTGCGACTGATCCTCACGAAAGTACCCGCTCGCCATGAAAGGTGCAGTGGCGCGAGCACTTGAAACGCCGACCAGTGCGACATTGTCCCTGACCCGCATATAGGGAAAATGATGCCGGTCAGAAGGCGCGCCGAGCCCGTCGCCGGCCATCCATGGGCCCCACGAGCGACACACCTTGTCGAACGCCCCTGGAACATACGCGTCATGATTTCCAGGCACCACGGAGACATCAAGAGGCGGTCCAAGCGCCGTCAGCCATGATCTTGCTGTTGCGATTTCGCCATCGAGAGCAAGATTCACCAGGTCTCCTGTGATGGCGAGGTGGTCCGGCGCATTCGTCGCAATGTCCGCAGCGATGAGATCGACGACGCCGTCATGCATGAACCGGCGCCGGTTGCGATGCCAATTGACATAACCAATGGCCCGCTTGGACGCTAGGTCGCGATAGGATACATCCGGAAGCGGTCCCAGATGAACGTCGGAAATATGTGCAAGCCTGAACATCGCGCCCTTGTAGAATACGCCGTCTTGGGTTTCCACCCGGAGAAACCCGCATGACTGACAACATCGTGACCACAGATCCGTTCCGCCAGACGGGATGGCCAGGACTGCGAGCCCGGCTGTTTCATCTGTATTTTCTGGTCTCGCGTCCAATGACCATCGGCGTCAGGGGACTGGTTTACGATAGGATCACGAACTCGATCTTTCTGATCAGGCACACCTATGTGCCTGGCTGGCAGTTGCCCGGTGGCGGCGTCGAATTTGGCGAGACGGTCGCCGAGGCCTTGGAAAGGGAATTCCAGGAAGAGGGGAACATCGTGTTTGCGGCGGCTCCCCTCTTGAAGTCTCTGCATTTCAACCGTCGTGCCAGCCGCCGCGATCACGTTGCCTTTTATCTGATCGAGGCCTTCGAGCAGACCGCTCCCAAGATGCCGGATCATGAGATCGCAGAAGCCGGCTTCTTCGCTCTGGATGCCCTGCCGGATCATACCACGCCCGCCACTTTGCGACGTATCGCAGAGACCTTTGACGGTAGGCCTGCGTCCCCCGACTGGTAGGCTGGACTTCGCAAAATTCGTCAGGCTGCCTTCTCGAAACGGCCTCTGTCGTGGGTGGCCGAAAGATTGAGTTCTGGCCCAACCGGCACGATCCGCGTCGGGTTGATGGTTTCGTGGCTGCCATAGTAGTGCGACTTGATGTGATGCATATCTACCGTCTCCGATACGCCCTGCACTTGATATAGTTCACGCAGATAGTTCGAGAGGTTCGGATAATCGATGATGCGGCGTAGATTGCATTTGAAATGGCCGAAATACACTGGATCGAAGCGAACCAGCGTGGTGAACAATCTCCAGTCAGCCTCGGTCAGCCTGTTCCCGACGAGATAGCGCTGCTGCGACAGGATATCCTCGATCTTGTCCAGCGCGGAGAACACGTCAGCAAACGCCTCTTCATATGCTTCCTGGGTCGTGGCGAAGCCGGCCCGATAGACGCCGTTGTTGATCGCTTCGTAGACAAGCGCATTGATGCTGTCGATGTCGTCCCGCAGCTCTGCGGGATTGAAGTCCACCGAGCCGTCACCCCATTCGTCGAAAGCGGAGTCTAGCATCCGGATGATTTCGGCGGACTCGTTTGAAACGATCGTCTCTTCCTGTTTGTCCCACAGCACCGGCACGGTGACGCGGCCCGAGTAGTCCGGGTCGGCCTTGGTGTATATCTGGCGAAGAAAGTCGAAGTCGTACAAAGTATCGCCAGTCGCCCCGTCCTCGGCCAGAAATGTCCAACCCTCCTTCCCCATGAAGTGATGCACGACCGACACCGATATCACGTCCTCGAGCTTCTTCAGCTTGCGCACGATCAACGTGCGGTGCGCCCAGGGGCAGGCAAGCGAAACGTAAAGATGGTAGCGTCCCGGCTCGGCCATGAACCCGCGTGTGCGGCCCTCGGCAGATTTTCCGTCCTCAGTGATCCAGTCGCGCCACTGGGATTTGGACCGTACGAATTTTCCGCCGGATTCCTTTGTATCGTACCATCTATCTGTCCACTTTCCGTCGACCAGCATGCCCATGGCGAAATCTCCTGTTTGGAACGATGTAGTGCATGAGGCTGCCGTGGCAAAACCTGTTGCCTCTGAACAGTTCGTCAACCGGTTGAGAAAAAGCCCGATAGACGCACCCGGCATTTGGTGATAGCGGAATCATTCCATGACGAAGATCTTTGCAGCACACCGGTTTGACCGACGACGAATGGATGCCTGCGCCTGACGGCGTCGATTGGCGACCGCTGCCGAATGGCGGCTACCTTCCTTGTCACCGGAACGCAAAGACCATGAGCTTCACCGATGTGAACTACCTGCCGGAACTTCCGGCGCACGACGCAGAAATCGACTCCATAAATGCCGAAGCCTTCGGGCCCGGTCGCTATACACGTGCGGCCTACAGGATACGTGAAGGCGGTCCGCACGAGCGGCGCCTGTC
>JBKJRE010000367.1:0-9545 GCA_046594775.1 Rhizobiaceae bacterium
GACAGCAGCTTGTCGGCGAATTCCGATTCTCCGCGTGACGCGAAACGGTCGAACAGCGCCGACGACAGCACCGGCGCCGGCACCCCCATGTCGATCGCCGCCTTGACCGTCCAGCGCCCCTCCCCGGAATCCGATACCCGGCCGCTGAACTGCGCCAGCGCCGGGTCATCCTTGAGCGCTCCCGCCGTCAGGTCGAGCAGCCAGGAGCCGATGACGCTGCCGTGCCGCCACACTTCGGCGACGGCCGGAAGATCGATATCGAACTGGTAATATTGCGGCTCGGCCAGCGGCGCGGTCTCCGCGTCGGCGCTGCGCGGCCGCGTGCCGGCGTCGGCGGAATTCAGGATATTGATGCCCTCGGCATAGGCCGCCATCATGCCGTACTCGATGCCGTTATGCACCATCTTGACGAAATGTCCGGCGCCCGACGGACCGCAATGCAGATAGCCAAGTCCGGCAGTTCCAGCGCCCTGTATCGCCGTGGTTTCGGTCACAAGGTCCTTGCCCGGCGCAAGCGAGGCAAACACCGGATCGAGGTGGCGCACCGCCTCCGCCGGCCCGCCGATCATCAGGCAGTAGCCCCGGTCGACGCCCCAGATGCCGCCGCTGGTGCCGACATCGACATAGCTGACGCCCATCGGCCCGAGCCTGGCCGCCTGATCGACAGCGTTGCGATAGTTCGAGTTGCCGCCGTCGACAATGATGTCGCCGGCCTCCATCAGCGCGGCGATTTCCCCGACGATGCTTGGCGTGATCGCCGCCGGCAGCATCAGCCAGGCGCTGCGCGGTTGGGCGAGCTTCTGGACGAAGTCCTGCATCGAGGCAGCCCCGACAGCGCCTTCCTTCACCAGTTCGGCGACGGCTGCGGGGTTGATGTCATGGACGACGCATTCATGGCCGTCCCTAAGCAGCCGGCGCACCATGTTGGCGCCCATCCTGCCCAGTCCCATCATCCCGATCTGCATCCCCTGACTCCCGCTGCGATGAAATGTCATCCGGTGGTTCGGCGCGTGTCGAACGCAGCTTTCTTACGCCGCGGGACGGCTGGCGCAAGCCCAAAGGCGCGCCTGGCCCGTGCCGCGTCATGACGCCCGAGGGGCGTGTACGCCACCTTCGCGCCATTCACGCCTGGGACGGACCAAGCAATCGCGATGCGTCCGACCGTGAACAAGAGCCTTGCGGCATGGCCGTCGTCATGGCTGACGCCGTTCGCTGCCATCGGGCGACGGCAAATCGCCGTCTGCCGCCTTCACCTCATGCGCCGCGGCGATGCCGGTAAACCCGGCCCCGACAATGACTGTCCGAGCGGACGGGTCGCTCAATACCCCGCCTTGATCTTCTCGAACTCGGCGATCATCTTCTGCTTCAGCTCGGCAGGAACCGGCGACTGGAACAGCGTCTTGTCGACGAACTTGTCGACATCCCCATAGCCCTGTGCTTCCACGGTGGCCTGGTCGACCGAGGCCATGGCCTTGGCGTTGGCGTGGCCGTAGCCCCAGTCGGTCACCAGGTAGCTTGCTACTTCCGGCGCCTCGATCGAGTTCAGGAACTCATAGGCCTTGTCTTCGCTGCCCGGCGCATCCTTGAGGCGCACATATCCGCAGACCCAGGTCGAGAGGCCTTCATCGGTATCGCGCTTCGCCTTGATCGGCGCGTCCGCCAAGGCCGACTGGACAGCCGCGTCATTCCAGGCCCAGGCAAGATCGACTTCGCCGCCGCTCAGCGCCTGCACGATTTCAGTCGTGTCGGACCAGTAGAGACGGACATTCTTGTGAACCTGGCGCAGGAAGGCAGACGCTTCCTCGAACTGGGCATCGGTCATCTGCGACCAGTCGGTAAGGCCGATGGCCAGCGAGGCGAGCGCATAGGCATCGTCGACATTGTCGCCGATCGAGACGCGGTCCTTGAACTTCGGATCGGCGAAGGCCTTCAGCGACTGAATGTCCTTCGGATCGATCTTGTCGGAATTGTAGGTCACCAGCGTGTTGCCCCAGTCCCACGGCAGGAACCAGGCCGTTCCGTCGGCCGTCGTCGCCAGGTCCTTCATCTTCATGATGCCGGGATTGAGGTCGTTCCAGCCGGCGATCTTGGAAGTGTCGAGCGGCTGCAGCAGACCGGCCTCGCGCCACTTCACCACGCTTTGCGAACACAGATGCGCCAGGTCGGTCTTGAAGCCCGAGCGGATTTTCTGGAAGGCTTCGTCCTCGTCGCCGAAGAAGGTGAAGGTCGGCGACTCGCCATGTTTGGCGACATATCCGGGATGGAATGCGGGGTCTTCGTAGCCGGACCAGTCGAACACGATGAGGTCCTTGTCTTCTGCCGTCGCGATTGAGGCGACTGAAGTCGACAGAACCACGGCCAGGCCGAAGGTAACGCCGAGGCGTCGGGCAATGAATGTCATGATATTCCCCTTTTTCTTGATTGGACGGTCATGTGATCCTGTTGGCGGCTGAAATGCTTCGGAAAAACCGCCGCGAGATATTCGCAGGCCACCTCGTGCGCGGATTCGCGGTTCACACCCTCGGTGCTCATCATCAGCCGCAGCCAGAGCCCTTCCAGCATGGCGCAAAGGCCGACGGCCGTCGCGTAGGCATCGAAGTCATAGCCGGCTTCGGCCTTCAGTCTGGCGCAGATCTCCACGAAGACGTTTTGATAGGCTTCGTCGCGGGCTCCGCACAGCGCCTGATAGGTCGGACGCGACTTGGCCTCGCCCCAGAACGCGCTCCAGGCGGCGAGCTTGCGTTTGTTGCAGATCGAGCGATCGAAATCGGCCGCGACCAGCAGGCCTAGCTGCCGCGCCGGATCTTCGCCCGCCTTCCGGTAGGCGCTGCGCCAATGCGCGGAATATTCATCAGCCATGTATTTCAGCGTGGCGACAAGCAGCTTGTCCTTGCTCTCGAAGTGAAAGTTGACGATGCCGCGCGACAGTCCCGCGCCATCGGCGACGTCGGCCATGGTGGTCTCGGAGTATCCGCGCTTGGCCAGCGAGTCGATCGTCGCCTCGATGAGCTGCTGGCGCCGTACTTCCTTCGATGCCTTGCGGCCGCGCTTCTCGCCCTCATCGGCTTTGCCGAGGTTGGGAACCCGGCCTTCCGGCTCGTCGGTCTTCATTTTCGCCGCCATGCTCCGCATCCTACCGGCCTGCGGCCGGCTTCCATCCGCGCAGATGGGTGGACCGGTGCTCGCCGCTGTCAAGCACCTTCTGCATGGCCTCCCAGGTCCGGATGTTCTTGTCCACATAGTCGCCGCCGACCGCTTCCGCCACCGGCGCGTAGAGAGGCCCCTTGAGCCGCGCCAGCTCCTCGCGGGCAACCTCGCGGTACCATGGATTTCTGTCCCTGACCGACACGTCCTCGAAGCCGGCCTGCAGCATCGCTGTGCGATACCGCTCCGGCGACGCCATCGAAAAGCTCAGCCCCTCGGCTTCGATATAGGCTTTCATGTCAGGCGAGGGTTCGCGGTCGTGCCCGATCATCCAGTTGCTGGCGGCGAAAACCCCGCCGGGTGCGAGCACGCGAGAGATCTCGGCGAAAAGCGCGTCCTTGTCGGGGACATGCAACAAGGCGTCTTTCGAGAATACGACATCGAACGAGCCGTCGCCGAAAGGCAGCTTGCCGGGCGGCGCCTGAACGAAACTCACGCGCTCCGAAAGGCCCCGTTCCCGGGCCCGGCGCCGTGCCGTGCGGATAACCGGTTCCTCGACGTCGAACCCCGTCGCGTGTGCCGCGCCATGCCTCTCGACGAGGTGCAGCGTGATGCCGCCGGCGCCGCAGCCGATATCCAGAACCGTCTTGCCTTCGAGGCTCAGCCCGTCGACGACGCGGTCGACTTCATCTGGCCCGCCGGGCGACAGATAGCCTTCGCCCCAGAGCGCTTCCAGGAAGCGGATGGCGGTGTCGTCATATTCAGGTCCGGCATCAGCCGTTTCGATCATCGTGAAACTTTTTCCTAACGTCGAAAGACAGCCAAAGCCTAACGCCTCTTGAGAAAATTGCAACTTGATTTGTTGAACATTCATTCAATACGACTGGACAGGGAATGTCGCCTCGTGCCAAATTCCCGACAACGGCGTCAGTGCCGGCTGCCCGGACGGGCGCTATTCCGGAACCAATCCGGAACGGTCGGTTGGGCGTGCGAGGGCGCGGGAACGATGGGGCGAAGCCGTAATTCATGAAGCAATGGGACGCCATCATCATCGGCGGCGGGCACAACGGCCTGGTTAACGCCTGTTACCTGCAGCGCGCTGGGCTCGACGTGCTGGTGCTCGAAAAGAACGACTGGGTAGGCGGGGCGGCGGTCAGCCGTTCGCTGGCGCCGGGCTTCCTTTATTCCAACTGTTCCTATGTCTGCTCGCTGTTCCGGCCGGAAATCATGCGCGACCTAGAACTGCCGCGCTTCGGGCTCCAGGTCATCGCCTATGAGGGCGGCGCGGTGTTCACGCAGGACGGCGACTACCTCGCCAACTACCGCGACCATCATGCACACCGCCGCGAATTCGCGCGCTTCTCGGCCCGCGACGCCGAAGCCTATGACCGCTACGCCCGCGACGTCACGCGGCAGTGCCGCTTCATCCAGCCGCTGCTGATGCGCACTGCGCCCGACCCGACCAGCCTCAGGCCGCGCGACCTCGGCGAACTCATCTATCTCGGCAGGAAATTCTCCGGCCTGGGTGCTGCCGAAATGGCCGAGACGCTGCGCTTCTGGACCATGTCGATCTCCGACTTCCTCGACGAATATTTCGAGACCGACGTCATCAAGGCGAATTTCTCGATCTCCGGCATCATCGGCACGGCGCTCGGACCGATGTCGCCCGGCACCGCCTATGTGCTGTTGCACCACTACATGGGCGAGGTCGACGGCTCGGTCGGCGCCTGGGGTTATGCGCGCGGCGGCATGGGCGCCATCACCAAGGCGCTTGCCGCCAGCTTCGAGGCATCCGGCGGCACGATCCGCACGGGTGCTGCCGTCGATCAGGTACTGGTCAGGAACGGCAGGGCCACCGGCGTCGTGCTTGAGGGCGGCGAGGAGGTTTCCGGCAAGCTGGTTGTCTCCAGCGCCGACGTGAAGCGCACCTTCCTGAAGCTGGTCGAGGAAAAGGAGCTGCCCGACATCTTCCTGCGCCGGGTGAAGAATTTCAAGATCCGCGGCTCATCCGGCAAGGTCAACATAGCGCTCGATTCCCTGCCCGAGTTTCCGGCGCTTCCCAAGGGCTCGCCCTCGATCCGCGGCGACCTGCACTTCACCGATTCCGTCGAGCGCATGGACCGCGCCTATGACGACTGGAAAGCCGGCAAATGGTCTGCCGACCCGTTCCTTGACATGATGATCCCGACGACGCTCGACCCGACCATGGCGCCGCCCGGCAAGCATTTCATGAGCTGCTTCGTGCAGTACTGTCCGCCCAAGGTCGAGGGCCGCGACTGGACCGACGCCGACCGCGACGCATTTGCCGAGACCGTGATCTCGCAGATCGCCGACTATTCGCCGGGCTTTCGCGACCGCATTATGCACATGGAAGTCCGCACGCCGCGCGAACTCGAGGCCGAGGTCGGCCTGACCAAGGGCAACATTTTCCAGGGCGAGCTGACCTTCGACCAGCTGCTGTTCAACCGCCCGGTGCCCGGCTACGCGCAATACCGCTCGCCGGTCGACGGCCTCTACATTTGCGGCTCCTCGACCCATCCGGGGGGCGGCGTCATGGGCGCTCCCGGCCGCAACGCCGCCGTCGAGATCCTGCGCGACCTGTCACGTTCATCCAGACATATGAGCCCGGCCCATGACGTCATCTGATGCAATCGTCATCGGCGGTGGCCACAATGGCCTCGTCTGCGCCGCCCTGCTGGCCAAGGCCCGACGCAAGGTCGTGCTGCTTGAAGCCGCCTCCGAAACTGGCGGCGCTGCCCGCAGCGAAGAGTTCGCGCCCGGCTTCCGCGTCTCCTCCATTGCCCACATTCTGAACCGGCTTCATCCAGATGTCGTGGCGGCGCTCGAACTGGAAAAGCATGGGCTGCAGGCGCTGGTCGGCGGCGGCATGCCGTCCGTAGCGCTGTCGGAAAAGGGCGAGCCGCTGACCATGCGCGGCGCCTATGGCGAGGTGCTGGTCGGCGCCTCGGCTGCCGAGCAGGCCGCCTGGCAGGAACTGCGCGCCCAGCTCCTGCGCTATGCCGGCATATTGAAGCCGATGCTTGCCCGCCGCCCGCCAGACCTCAACGGCATGGCGCTCGGCGAGACGCTGGCGCTCGGCCAGCTGGGCCTGGCGCTGAAGCGGCTTGGACGCGAAGACATGCGCGATTTTCTGCGCGTCATCCTGATGAATGTCGCCGACCTGCTCGACGAGCAGTTGGAGGACGACCGGTTGAAGGGACTGCTTGCCTTCGACGCGACGCTCGGCAGTCATCTCGGACCACGCTCGCCGACCTCGCTGCTCGGCCTTTACTATCGGCTTGCCGGTGAGACCGGCGGCCGTCCCGGCGCACAGATGATCCCCAACGGCGGAATGGGCGCCGTGGTCGCGGCCATTCAAGCCGCCGCCAGCGCTGCCGGCGTGTCTATCCGCGCAAATGCTGTCGTCGAAAAGATCATCGTCGAAAAGGGCCGCGCCGTCGGCGTCGCGCTTGCCGGCGGCGAAAAGCTGCGCGCCCCAACCATCGTTTCGGCGGTCAATCCGGCGACCACCTTCGTCGACTTCGTCGGCCCTCGCGAACTCGACGCAGGCTTCGTGCGCAAGGTGAGCCACATCCGCATGAAGGGCGATGTGGCCAAGCTGCATCTGGCGCTCGACCACCCGCCCGAATTCCTCGTCGTCGATGCCGCCGGCCATCGTGGCCGACTGGTCATTGCGCCGTCGCCCGACCATGTCGAGCGCGCCTTCAACCCGTCGAAATACGGCGAATTCTCGCCCGAACCGGTGATGGAAATCACGCTGCCGAGCCTCGCCGACCCGTCGCTGGCGCCCGACGGCGCCTGTGTCCTGTCGGCGGTCGTGCAGTACGCGCCCTACGCGCTCAAGGAAGGCTGGGCCAAGGGCAAGCCGAAGTTTCAGAAGGCCATCCTGGCGCGGCTGGAAAAATTCGCCCCCGGCATCGGCAAGACCATCCGCCACGCCGAGCTGCTGACCCCGGCCGATATCGAAACCCGCTACCGCATGCGCGGCGGCCACTGGCACCATGGCGAGTTGCAGGCCGACCAGATGCTGATGTCGCGCCCGGTCTTCTGCGCCGAAGGCTACGCCACGCCGATTGCCGGCCTGTTCCTTTGCGGCGCCGGCTCGCATCCGGGCGGCGGCGTCTCCGGCGCGCCCGGGCTCAACGCCGCCCGACGCATCATCGCTATGAAGGGATAGGTCATGGCAAAACCCGCCAGGAAGACCGCTACGGCGCTGGCTGCGCGCCTCAAGCGCCAGGACCATTTCCGCACGCTGCGCCTCGGCACGCCTTTCCAGCCGCGCCTCGACGCACTGATGCAGACCGCCGACTGGTACGACTGGGCCGGCTACCGCGCGCCGCATTCCTTCTACGACGAGGAGCTCGAATATTTCGCCATCCGCAGCCAGTCAGCCCTTTTCGACATTTCGCCGATGGTCAAATACCGCATCGAGGGCCGCGACGCCGAGGCCTTCCTCAACCGCGTCACGCTGCGCGATGTGGCGAAGCTGAAGCCCGGCCGTGTGCACTACACGGCATGGTGCGACGACGAGGGCCACGTGCTCGACGACGGCACGCTGTTCCGGCTTTCGGCGCAGACATTCCGGCTGTGCAGCCAGGAGCGCCATTTGCCATGGCTGCTCGACAGCGCCATCGGCTACGACGTGAAGATCGTCGAAGAGACCGAGGTAATCGCCGGGCTGGCGCTGCAGGGCCCGACCTCCTTCGCCATCCTGCGCGAGGCTGGTTTTGCCGGCGTCGAAAAGCTGAAAATCTTCGACCTCGCCGAATTTGCGCATGAAGGCGGCAAGGTCACCATCTCGCGCACCGGCTTTACCGGCGATCTCGGCTACGAACTCTTTGCGCCGGCCGGGCTCGCTTTGTCGCTGTGGGATCGCCTCTGGAAGGCCGGCGCGTTGCGCGGCATCCGCGCCATCGGCTATGCGGCGCTCAACCGGGCGCGGCTCGAAGCCGGCCTGATCGTCGCCAATGCCGATTTCACCACCGCCGAACACGCGCTGCGCGCCGATCGCGTGCGCATGCCCGACGAGATCGGGCTGGGCTTCATGATCGACCTCGAAAAGGGCCATTTCAACGGCCGCCGCGCCATCGCCGAGGCGCGGGCGAAGGGCGCCATGCGCCATGTGCTTGTCGGACTCGAAATCGAGGGCAACATTCCCGCCGAACACGCCATCGTCTATCACCGCAAGACCCGCGAAGTCGGCCTGGTCAGCGCCGCGATCTGGTCGCCGACCGCCAAGCGCAACATCGCGCTGGCCAGCCTCTCGCGGCCCTATGGCGATACGGTCACCGACAATCTCTGGGTCGAGATCTACGCCATGCGCGAGCTAAGATACGAGCGCATGATGAAGCGTGCGAAAATCGTGCCGCGGCCCTTCATCAGGCTGGCGCGCCGCACCGCCAACCCGCCTGCGGATTTCTGACGATGGCTGACGGCAGCGAAACCGCCGAGCAGTGGGCGCTGGTCAACACGCCGCTCGGCGAAGCCTGGTCGGGCCGCACCCGCTATGCGGCGGCCATGTATTTCTACAAGCGCGGCGAGATGAGCGCCGAGGCGCTTGAGGTCTATCGCCTCTGTTCGCGTCTCGACAGCGAGGACCCGCTTTCGATCATCCGCGATCGAGGCGTCGGCAAGAACTGGCTGCAGCGCATCGCCGCCGGCTGAGCAGTCTCGCTCGGAGCGCCCAACGCGTTCCGGACAGGCCGGCTGAGGTTTCAACCCCGGCAGCCTACTCGGCGGCCTTGGGGAAGGCGGTCGCCGGCTGGTTTGCCGGCTCTGGCGCGGCGCTCTCCGGCGCATCGACTGTCCGCTTGAACCGTCCGAAAAGCCGGCTGAAGAAATTGCGCTGGCCCTTTTTGTGCGTGTCGCGGGTAAACACCATCAGCATCGAGGGCGTCACCACCAGCGTCAGCACCGTGGCGAAGGAGAGGCCGAACACGATCGCCGAAGACAGCGCGATCCACCACTGCGTCGACGGCGCATTGATCGTCGTTTCGTGGTGGAAGATTTCCAGCCCCAGGCCAAACGCGATGGGCAGCACGCCGAGGATCGCCGACATCGCCGTCAGCACCACCGGCCTGGCCCGCTCCCGGCAAGTCTGCAGCACCGCCTCGTACTTGTTCCAGCCTTCCTCGCGCAGCCGGTCATAGGTGTCGATCAGCTCGATGTTGTTGTACACCACCACGCCGGCCAGCGCGATGACGCCGATGCCCGACATGACGATGACGAAGGCCTGGCCGGTGAGCATCATGCCGAGCAGCGCGCCGATCGTCGCCATCACCACGCAGGACAGCACCAGGAGCACGCTGGTGAACTTGTTGAACTGCGTGGTGATGGCGACGATCGGCGCGCTGCTCGGCATGATGCTCACCGGCCAGGCC
>JBKJRE010000416.1:0-19068 GCA_046594775.1 Rhizobiaceae bacterium
TGAGCACGTTGATCAGCGTCGTCTTGCCCGCGCCGTTCGGCCCGACCAGTCCGACGATCTCGTCCTGCTCCAGCGTCAGGGACACCTTCGTGAGCGCACGTATGCCCGCGAAATGCACCGAGACATCTTCGGCCCGCAGTCCCTTGTCGCCCTTCACCTGCGTCGCCTCAGTCGAGTGAGAACTCTTTTGGCGAGAATTTCCCGACCGCCGAGAATTTGCCGTTCTGCGCCTTGACGATCGTCATCGGCCGGATCGTCGAGATGTGCAGTTCAGGCGTGAAGGTGGTCGGCCCGATCATCAAAGCCTCGTCGCTGAAACCGTTCATGGCCGCCGCGACTGCCTCGGCGTCGAAGCTGCCTGCCTTTTCGGCGCCCCTGGCCCAGGCCTGGATCATCGAATAACCGCGCAGGGCATAGCTGGCGTCGGCGCGTGCGCCGAATTCCGCTTCGTAGCTCGCGAAGAAATCGTTGATCTTCTGATCGGGGTCATCCCCGTAGAACGATCCGTACTGCGAGACGTAGAAGTCGCTCAGGTCCGGCACGGTTCCGATCCAGTAGTCGCCATCCATCGACTCTCCCGACACGATGGGCATATCGAGGCCCGCCGCCCGCAACTGGCGCAAGGCACTCGGACCGCCGGGCGCGTAGGAGCAGAACATCATAACCTCCGGCCTTTTCGCCAACCCGGAAATCCGCGTCACCTGCGCTGCAATGCTGGGATCCCCGTTCAGAAACACGTCGCTGCCCAGCATGGCATCGTTGCCGCCCAGTTCCTTGAACCGGGCCTCGAAAGCGCCGCACAGCGACTTGGTATAGGCGATGGTGTTGTCGAGCAGCACATAGGCGGTCTTCCAGCCCTGTGTCTCGTAGGCCCATTCAGCCAGCATCGCACCCTGTGCCTGGCTGGCATTGGACATCGAATAGGCGTACGGCCCGATGCCCTGAACCCCGAATTTCGGATCGGAGGCGCCCGAGAGCGCGATCACACCGTTCTGCTGGGCGACGAAAGCCCCCGGCGCGCCAAAGTCGAAGTCGGAAGGAAACATGATCGCCTTGGCGCCCTGATCAATGACGGACAGCGCCCCGTCAGCGCCCAGCGACGGCTCTGACTTGTTGTCGAATTCCAGGACCTCGATCTGCTGGCCCAAAACGCCGCCTGCCTCGTTGATGTCCTTCACGGCCAGGCGGGCGCCATTGATGGTGCTGGCGTCGATGGGCTGGAACCAGCCGCTAAACGACATCACGAAGCCGATCTTGACGGACTCCTGCGCCTTAGCCGGCAGGGTCGATAATAACGCCGCCGCGAGGGCCGGGCCAATGAGTGTCTTCAGTCGCATTTTCAGTCTCCTGTTGGTTTGTCCGCGCCTGGCCGATTGAATCGCAGGCCCGGCCGTTCGATTGAGGTTCTGCCGCGTCGTCTTGCGGCTCAATGCTGGAGATCTCTCGTGCACCTCTCTTCCCGTCGCGTTTCAGCCTTCAGGCCGGCTGTTCTGCCTCTATTCCTTGTGCGGGTCGCCTTCGGTCCCCAGCCGTTCGGCGATCTCGTCCACACTCAGCACGTCACCGAATTGCTGGATGATCGTCTCCAGCGTGGCGCGGTGTTCCTCGTCTGACAGGGCAGCCGTGGCGTCGGAGACCATGACAACCTTGAAATCCATCATCATCGCATCGCGCGCCGTGGATTCGCAGCAGACGTTGGTCTTGGTGCCGGCGATCAGCAATGTGTCGATCCCGAGGCTGCGGAGCACCCGTTCGAGCGCCGACGAACCGGGGATCAGCGCCGAATAGCGGTTTTTGAGCATCTGGATGTCCTGTGCCTCAACCTTCAGATCGTGCCATACCTGCTGTCCTTCGCCGCCCGGTGCAAGGCTGCGGATGGTGCGGTCGCGCACCTCGTCGGCGACAAAATGATCAAAGAACCCCGCCCAGTCGCTGCCCCCCTCAGAGCTTTGGTTGGCATGGTTGACCCAGATCACCCGCCCCCCGGCGGCGCGAGTGATCGCGCAAAGCCGGTTGATCGGGTCGACAATCGCTCTCGACAACGGCACTTCGGCGGGCGCGCCCTCGGCGCAGAACGTGCCCTGCATATCGATCACGATCACCGCCGTTTTGCGGGGATCGAGATGATCGAAAACATGAAGTCGCCCGCGCCGGGCCAGGACACGCTCGATGATCTCGTCCCGTATTCCCAAATTGTGCATCGGCTCTCCTCCTGCCCCCGCAGGACCTTCAGAAACTCAGTTTCTCCGAAAAGACCCAGACGACCCGCGTTTGGCCCGCATGGATGTTCTGCCAGGAATGTGCATCGTCGCACTTGAACTGGATCGCGTCGCCCGGGCCGAGGTCGAAGACCGCTCCATCGACCCGGTACCGGATCGACCCCGACAGCACGTAGCAAAGTTCTTCCCCCTCATGGCGCATGGGATCCTCGCCGGAACTGGCGCCCTGCCCGATTGTACCCAGCCGAGCCTCCAGGATGCCGCGGGCAAAATCGCCGTGCAGGTCCTCAAGTGTGAGCGCCATCTCGGGGAGGTCCAGCCGCGCGCGCTGGTCGCGGCGCACGACCGAAAAGGCCGCGCCGCCCGCCCCCTTGCGATCGACAAGAAATCCGAGGTTTTCGTCCAGCGCCTTGGCCAGGTTGATGGCATGCACGAGGCTCGGATTGAGCTGCAGATTCTCGATCTTGCTGATCGTGCTGGGCGGCACTCCACTGGCCGCGGCCAGGTCGTTCAGGCTCATCTTCCGTGCGTGCCGCAGATCACGCAGACGCTCACCCAGCCCCACCAGCGCCGCGGACCGTGAGGCTGTTTGGGTCATACGTTCCGCTCCAGCCGGTCGATCAGATGCGGGTCCTGCACGGTGGCCGTTTCGGTATCCAGGAGGGTGGCGCATCGCGGGCAGTAAAAATGCCGCAGAACGACCCCGTCATGCCCTGTGTCAAAGGCCGGACTGCCGACTTCGGCCAGAAGGACTTCGCGCATCGCGGCGTGTGATTTCCAGTCGGGGTCTGTGGCGGACGGACCCCCGCATGAAGAACATGCGATGACAGTCCGCTCGGATTGCCCTGCGACGCGCAGCGTGCGCATTGCATCGCGCCGACGCTCGGTACCGGCCAGATCCAACACGCCATCGGAAGAAAGTTCCACGCCATAGATCTCGCGCGCCGCCGCTTCGCTGACCAGTTGTTCGACAACATCCTGCTGCACGGCATCCGGGTCACGCGCGATCGGATCACCGAACCCGCCCCCTCCGTTCCAGCGCACATATAGCGCGTCGCGGCCGGACAGCGGATAGACGCCCCAGGACACCTGCTCCTGCCTACCCTCAAGCACATCGAGCCCACCCGCAGCCGTCACCATCTCATCGGCACCATGATCAGGCGCATGCACCCACACATAGGCATTGGGCGCGCCGGGATAACCGCCGGCAAGGCCTTCGCTCATCGGGTGGCGTGCGCCCTTGCCCGAAATGACGTAATTGATGCCGCCATCGGGCGCCTTGTGCGGCACCAGCGCCAGTTCTCCCCCCGTCCCGCCGCGGAACAAACCCGGCCCGCCGCTGTCGATTGCGCGACGGCGGAAGAGGTAGCGCACCGGGAAGGCGGCCTCGACCGTCTCCACGTTGGCCATGCGCGAAATCGGGTTGGGTATCTCGCCTCCGATCTCGACCCCGTCCGCGAAAGACCGCGCACCGCCCGCCCCGGCAAAGGTTTCGGTCAGGATGCCGATACTCTGGCCGCCACGCTGGTTGCGCCCGAACTTGAAGATGGCGAAATGATTGGCGTGCCAGACGGCGGTGGCCTGGTCGCGGTACTTCTCGCTCGCGTTCAGCATCTTGCCGATCGTCGAACAGGCCGCGTTGTTGACCGATTGGATCGCCCCGACAGTCGCCACCGACACGGGCGCGGGCCGGGTGCAGTTCACGATGCTGCCCTCCGGCGCGATCATCTCGACCGGGCGTATCACGCCTTCGTTCCAGGTGATGTCATAGCACAGCAGCGGAAACAGCGGCGCGAACAACCCGCCCAGCGAGGCCCACCTGGTGCAGTTGATCGAATGCCGACTTTGCGGGTCGGAACCGGTGAAATCAAAGATCAGCCGGTCATCCAGCTTGGTCATCGTCAAAAGGACGCGCGCGGTCTCGCCCTTGACGTCCAGATACTGACGCGACTGCCACTGACCGTCAGGCAATTCGCGCAGCCGAGCCCGCAAAAGCGTTTCGGACTGTTCGATCAGCATCGCGCAGGCAGTATCGACCGTCTCGGCGCCGTACTTGCGCATAAGGGCCTGCATGCGGTCGCGAGCCACATTGTTGCACGCGATCATCGAGCGCAGGTCGAGCGATACCATCTCGGGCGACCGCACCATGTTCAAGATCGTGTCCAGAACGTCGCGCCGGATATCGCCCCTGTGCACCAGCCGGATCCCGGGGCTCGAAAAGCCCTCGGTATAGATGTCCGGCGACTCGGGGCTGAAGCCTCCCGGGTTCATTGCGCCGATGTCGTAGACATGCACGAAGCAGGCCGACCACGCCACCAGCCGTCCCTCGTGATGGATCGGCGACACCAGGTAGATGTCCGACGTGTGCAGCGCAGCCGTATAGGGGTCGTTCAGCAGAAAGACATCGCCTTCCTGGATGTCGCCCTCGAAGCGGCGGATTATCGACTTGCAGGCCTCGGCGGCACTGGTCAGGTGATGCAGGAACCCCACGCCGCCCATCAGGAGCGTGCCGTCCGCACGATAGAGTGACACCATGAGGTCATGCCCCTCATTGGTAATCGCGCTGCCGGAGACATGCTTGAGCGTGATCACCGCCTCGTCCACGATCCGGAACAATCGATGACGGATGATCGAAAAGGTCATCGGGTCCATCCGGGGCTCCGTTTCTGAATCCGGTTCAGCCATCGAAAGTCACCACGATATTTGACCACCGGTCCATATGCGCTGTCATCGCAGCCGGCACGACGATCGTCGTGATCGGCGTGTGGATGACGGCCGGACCGACGACGCGATGGCCCGGGATCAGCTTTTCGAAGTCATAGATGCTGCCCTCGGCCATACCGTCCTCGGCCTCGACGAAGATCTGTCGCTTCTCGATGAAGGCGACGCTGGCATCGGCGCCATCTTCTTCCCGGACCGGCAGGCTGGGGCGGCTCATCAGGCCCCGGGCGGTCAGCCGGAACATCTTCATCTCGATGCCCGCCTCGCGATAAGCCGACCCGCGCCCGAACTTGCGTTCGTAAAGCGCCTCGAAATCGTCGATCAGGCGCGTCACACCTGCATCGTCCAGCGGCTTGTCGGCATCGACCGAAGTCGTCAGTTCGTGCACCTGCCTGGAATAGCGCAGATCCACCGACCACGACATTTGCATGCGATCCGTGCTGATCCCCTCCTCGGCGAGCTGGCGGCGTGCGCGTTCCTCCATCGGGGCGAAGATCGCGTTGATCGCCTCTGCGCTGGCCGAGGATGGCAGGGTCATGGTCGTCGAATATTCATGCGCCACATCCGCCGAAATCAGCCCGAAGGCGCAGTTGACCGACGCGGTGTAGGGGATCACGACACGGCGCACGGACAATTCCTGGCCAAAGGCCGCGGCCAGCATCCCGCAGGACCCGCCGAAGGCTTGCAGCACGAAATCGCGGGGATCAAGACCGCGCTCGACGGTGATTTCGCGGATCAGGTCGGTGATCTGGGCGCTTGCAATGCGGTAGATACCGATCGCCGCCTCGGCCACGCTCATCCCCAGGGGATCGGCGATCTTTTCCCTGAAGATCCTTTCGGTCTTTGCCACGTCCAGCGTGATCGACCCGCCCAGGAACTGCCGCGGGTCCATGTAGCCGATAAGCAGCATCACGTCGGTCAGGGTCGGCTCCTCACCGCCCTGACCGTAGCAGATCGGGCCAGGGCGGGCGCCCGCGCTGCGCGGTCCCACCCGTGGCACCTTGGTGCGCGGATCGAGCGAGATGATGCTGCCGCCCCCTGCCCCGATCGACACCACTTCAATCTTCGGAGCGAGGTAATGATAACGATCGACCATCGGTTCGCGGGCATATTCAAGCTTGCCATCCTGGATGACGCCGACCTTGAAGGTCGTGCCACCCATGTCCGCCGCGATCACGTCAGGATCACCCATCAGGTCGCCCAGGAACTTTGCCCCGATCACCCCCGCGGCGGGCCCGCATTCGATCATGCCGACCGCCCGGTCGGCGGCCTCTGCAGCGGGCAGCAGTCCGCCATATCCCTGCATCACCATGGTTGCGCCCCTGTAGCCGTGACTGGACAACAAGGATTGCAGCGAGGTCAGGTAATCGCTGGTTATCTGGCCTGCATAGGCGTTGATCACCGCCGTCGAGGTGCGCTCGTATTCGCCGGGTATCGGGGCGATGTCCGATGACAGCGTGACATAGACATCGGGCGCGACCTTTCGCACGATGTCGCGGGCCCGGCGCTCGTGTTCGGGGTTTAGGAACGACCACAGAAAACAGATCGCGATCGCCGCGACCTGCTTTTCCCCGACAAGGAAGCGGGCGGCCCGTTCGACCGCAGCCTCGTCCATCGCCAGAACCACTTCGCCGTCGCAATCCATCCGCTCGGCAATGCCCACGACGGCGTCACGAGGCGTCAGCGGGCCGGCCCTGTCGGTCTGCACCGGATTCTTGACCCGTTCCTCGGTCAGCCCGGCCCAACGGCCGTAGGCGCCGCGCGTGACATGCAGGGTATCTTCGAAGCCTGCGGTGGTGAGCAGTCCGGTAGCGGTGCCGTCACGCGTCAGGATTGCATTGTCGACGACTGTCGAGCCGTGGATGAAAAGATGGGTCCGGCCTAGCACTTCGTCGAGCGACAGCCCCAGCTTGTCGGCGGCGGACCGGATCGAATTCAGCACACCATCGGCAAACTCAGGGGGCGTCGACAGGTCCTTGCCGATGGTAAAGACGCCATCGGAGCCGAAAATAATCGTGTCGGTGCAGGTGCCCCCAACATCGGTGGCCACAAGATAACTCACCCGATCCGCGTGGTCGGCGGTCAAGGCGTTTTCCTCGCGGGCTGGGGGCCAAGCCGGATCGCCGTGCGGTCCGCAACGCACAGGATCCGCGAAAGCTTGGAGCCTGCATTGGCCCACGAGGTCACCTTGCCCGGTTGCGCGTGATAGGCGTCGCCGCTCTTCAGCGTCACCCTGGCCGCGTCTGAAAGGGAGGTGATCACCGGCCCGTCGAGGACGAAGCAAAGCGATGGCGCATCGACAAGGTTGGGGGGCGCCGACAGCAGCGCGCCAGGATCCAGCGTAACCAGTTGCACCTCCAGCGCCGCATCGCCCAGACCGCGGCGCAGCTCGGCGGGTTGCCACGCACCAAGATCCGCTGCGCGTCTGACGACGACGCGCCTTGTCTCGCTGGATGATTCCTCTATGGCCTGGTCTATCGTCAGCCCCAATGCGTCCACGACTCCGAGGACGGTCACGAGGCTGGGCGAGGAACGCGCCGACTCCAGCGCGCTTATCGACGCGACACTGACACCGCTGAGGTCCGACAAATTTCGCAGGCTCAGGGCGGCAGCCTTGCGCCGCTTCTTCAGGTAACTGCCAATACTGCGAAGCCCGGCCTTGTCGAAGCGCGGGGAAAGTGTCGCCCTTGGGGTTTCGAGGAGTTTCATATCGCAAACGCTAGCCAACGGATTTGAAAACCGCAAGAACTATCCGGCGGATCGCGCGGGATAGGCGCATATGCTCCGGGTGATCGTCTTCCGGCCGAGTGTTCGGCCCGACCGACTCTTTAGGGACGCGGGCGTCCATGCAAGGCGGACCTTCGATGTGGGAAAGGGCGGCGGTGTCGCACGCATCCTTGTGACCGATCGATCTCCGTCCGGATGATTGATCTACATCAAGCTCCAACGTCTCGAACCGCCTATGCTGGTTCGTCTGACACATGACACTTCGCAGAAGGAATAGGGCAATGACTTTAACGAGACGCATGGCTGTCGCACTTCTTGGATGCGCCTTGACCGGGATTTCTTTCAGCCCGGCTTTCGCCGGATCAGTCGTCCACGTGTCGCTTTGGGACAAAGGCGATAGCTCCATGAACATGATGGGCGAGGTCAAGCCGATGGGCATGGCGATGATGGGCTCGAATATGTCCATGGTCACGATGGGGATCACAATCGATCTTGCCGAGGTCCCTGCGGGCGAGGTTACCTTCCAGGTGAAGAATGACTCGAAGGCCATGATCCACGAAATGGTCCTCGCCCCGGTCGCCGATGTCTCAACGCCGCTGCCTTACAACAGCGCCGAAGAGAAGGTCGATGAAGACGCGGCGGGTCATCTTGGCGAGGTTGCCGAATTGGAAGCCGGGCAGTCCGGGGCGCTCACCATGTCTCTCAAGCCCGGAACCTACATCCTCTACTGCAATATTCCGGGACACTATGTCATGGGAATGTGGACCCTGATAACCGTCGCAGGTTGAGGTCTATCTGCCATGGTTCGTGGTGAGTGGTGGCATTGTCGGCTGCCCTTCCATCAGGATGAGCTTTTCGATGAGACGGACGTGACCCCGAGGCGCGGTTGTGCCGGACCGTGTTCTAGTGGCGTCCCCGGAGCATGATTTGTCACCAGGGCCAGGACCCCAGGCAAACCGGATTGAGGAGACGCTCATGAAGAACAGATCTTTTCCTGAGCGGGCTGGCTTTGCTGTGCGGGGATTGCGCGAAGGCTGGCGGCGCGAACGCAGTTTCAGGACGGAGGCCCTGATGGGCCTGGTCGCTCTGTTCGTTGTCGTGATCCTCGGCGCCTCTCCGGTCTGGTTGGCGATTGTCGCGCTGGCAGTTGTGCTGGTGCTGGCGGCTGAATTGTTCAACTCTTCCCTCGAGGCTTTGGTCGATCATTTGCACCCGGAAATTCATCCGGAAATTCGGGCCGTGAAGGACATGGCCGCCGCTGGCGTGCTACTCATCAGCTGCGGTGCATTGATTGTCGGTCTGTCGCTTCTGTCGACGCAACGCTAGCTTTCGAGGCGGCTTGGTACGCCCATCGCTCCGAGATTCGGGTTTCTAGTCGAATGTGGACCTTGCTGAAATCGGTGATGCGATCGATCGTCGAGGCGACGCGGAACGATCCCGAGGTGCAACGCAGTCTCGCCGCTCACCCACGTCTTCTGGGGTGGGTCGCAGGCCGCTTCGACACGCGAGATCCGTTCGGTCTCAGGCTGACGTTGGGCGCGGCGCTGTCGTTCGCCTTTCTGTTGTTTTTCTTCTCTGTCGTCGAAGACCTGATTTCCAGGGACCCGCTCGTTCTGGCCGATCTGCGGGTGTTGTCGGTTGTGCAGTTATATCGCTCTCCCAACCTCAACGGGCTGATGAAGTTCCTCACCTATCTGGGGAACTGGCAGGTTGTGGGCGCCGGGTCCGGACTGTTTCTTGCTTATCTTGCGCTGACGCGTCAATGGCGTTGGGCTCTAGCACTCTTCGTCTCGGTACCGGGTGGGGAATTGCTCGTCTGGTTGGGCAAGACCGGCTTTGCCCGGCCACGACCGGATCTCGTCAATGCATTGATCCCGGCTCAGGGAATGAGCTTCCCCAGCGGTCACGCTTTCGTTGCGGTCTCCTTCTACGGATTGGTTGCTTTGCACGCGATTGATCGGGCGAGGACATGCAAGGTGAAGATCGTTGTCGCGCTTCTGGCGGCGGCAACCATACTGTCCATCGGCTTCTCCAGGATCTATTTGGGCGTCCACTGGCCATCCGATGTGCTTGCCAGTTACGCCCTGGGTGGCGCCTGGCTCTCCATCATTGCCACTTCGCTCAGCATCGCAGGAGCCCCGGCCGACGAGGCGCGTCCCTTTCCAAAGCCATTCCGCAAAGCTGCGCTCGCTGGCCTTCTTGGTCTTGTCTGGGTCGGCTTTGTTGCGGCTTTCGATTTTGCGCACCCGCTGCCTGATCACGCCCAGCCCGAGGAGAAGCCTGTCGATTTGCGCGAGAGCGATTTCCCGGCGAACCTGTTCGCCCAGGATCCGCGCTTCAGCGAGGACATCCTTGGCAGACCGATGGAGCCAATCAACGTCATCCTGGTGGGCAGCGAACCTGATGTGGTGAAGGCGTTTGCCGATATTGGCTGGGAAGCGACGGATCTCGTCTCTTTTGCCAGCAGTTGGCGCATGCTGGTTGCCGAACTCAACAACCAGGCATCACCGAATGCACCGGGGTTGCCAACCTTCTGGCGCGGTCGGCCCAACCGGCGCGGCTACCAGCGCGTTGATCCGGCGGGATCGGCGCGCGAACGCCACCACCTGCATCTGTGGGAAACCGCTTATCGCGTCGATGGCAATCCCGTCTGGCTCGGCACCGTCCACTTTGACAAGCAAGTTCGGACAGCCGATGGAACAGGGCTGTTGATCCACCAGATTGATCCGGCAGTGGACCGCGAGCGGGAAGCGCTTCGCACCGACCTGTCGCGAACAAACTGCGATGAAAGGATGGACGAGGCCGTCGTCACCGCACCGATGCTGGGTCAGAACGCCGTCGGCAATCCGTTCTTCACCGATGGAAATGCCCTTATCGCCTTTCTCAAATGCACTGAAGAGACTGTCGGCAGCACGGGAGCCGCCTCCGGCGCCAGGGCGATACCGGGCAGCATGCATTCAGGATAGGTCTCGCCGACCTGCGCCGCGGAATTTTCACCTCGGCCGCCTGCGGATCGAGACAATCCAACCGGCTTCATTTCCATTGATTTGTAACTGTCGTTGCATTATGAATGCACGATGGACAGTCCCAGATGGCTTTTGCTCACCTATAAGGTGCCTCCCGAACCGGCGACCAAACGTGTCGCCTTGTGGCGTCGCCTGAAGAGCATGGGCGCCGTGTACCTGCAGAACGGGGTGTGCCTCCTGCCGAAGACTGACGACCATGTACGACGGTTGAAGATGCTGGAAAACGACATCACCCAGATGAACGGCGAGGCGGTGCTGTTGGAGACCGTCGCACTCGACCGTGCGCAGGAAGACAAGGTTACCGCCCGCTTCAACGCCGATCGTGACGATCAATATCGAGAGTTCCTTGGCCGATGCGCTGATTTCGAAGCCGAGATCGCCAAGGAGATCGCCATCAACAAATTCACCTACGCAGAACTTGAGGAGGAAGACACCGACCTGAAGAAACTCCAGGGCTGGCTTGAGAAAATCCGAAGGCTCGACTTTTACGGCGGGACACTTGCTGAAGAAGCTGCTCGCCGTTTGCAGGCTTGCGAAGCGTTGCTCGATAGCTATGCCCAGAGAGTATTCGACCACCATGACGAGAACCGATGAGGCCAATGCGCCCATGTCGACGGCACGGGTATCATGACGACCGGGACGCATTTGGAGCAGAACTCGCGCCAATCGATTCCGGCCGGGATTTGGGCCCTCGGCTTTGTCTCGATGCTGATGGATATTTCGTCAGAGATGATCCACGCCTTGCTACCTGTCTATATGGTAACGGTGCTCGGAATCTCGGCGCTCTCGGTGGGCCTCATCGAGGGTATCGCCGAAGCCACGGCCTCGATCACCAAGGTCTTTTCCGGCGCCCTGAGTGACTGGCTCGGCAAACGCAAGCTGCTCGCAGCGCTCGGCTACGGTCTGGCAGCGTTGACCAAGCCGGTCTTCCCATTGGCGTCCTCGTTCGGATGGCTTGTCGCTGCACGCTTCGTCGACCGTGTTGGCAAAGGCATCCGGGGTGCGCCGCGCGATGCTTTGGTTGCCGATATCGCTCCCCCTCATTTGCGTGGCGCGAGCTTTGGCCTGCGTCAGTCGCTCGATACGATGGGGGCCTTCATCGGTCCGCTTCTCGCCATCGGTCTGATGTGGCTGACCACCGATCATTTCCGGGCTGTGTTCTGGATTGCTGTCATTCCGGCGTTCCTATCGGTCGGGCTCATCCTCGTGGCCGTCAAGGAGCCCGCGCGGCCTAAGGCATTGCGCCGCATCCGCGTGCCTTTGCATCGCGACGAGCTGGCTCGCCTGGGCACACTCTGTTGGTGGGTCATGGCGCTTGCCGTGCTCTTCACGCTCGCCCGCTTCAGCGAAGCTTTCCTCATCCTGAAGGCCCAGTCGATCGGCCTGCGGCTCATGCTGGTGCCGATCGTTCTTGTGATCATGAACCTGGCCTATTCGCTGTCGGCCTATCCGGTCGGCGTGCTCTCCGACCGCTTCGGCCGGACTGTCTTGCTCGCCATCGGTCTGCTTCTCCTCCTGGTTGCGGATCTGGCGCTTGCCTTCGCAACCGACATCCTCACAGTCGGCATCGGCGTCGTGCTCTGGGGACTGCATATGGGCTTCACGCAGGGTTTGCTGACAAGCTGGATCGCCGAAACCGCACCGGCGGAACTTCGGGGCACGGCCTTCGGCATGTTTAATCTCGTGACGGGAATCGCCCTGCTGTTCGCCAGCGTGATTGCGGGCGCCCTCTGGGAGGGGTTCGGCTCGGAAGCAACGTTTCTTGCAGGAGCCCTGTTCACCCTCCTCGCGCTTGTCGGGCTGTTTGCAATCCGAAGTCGGCTGGGAGGTGAGGCTGATGGCCGATAGATTGTGCGCATTGCCGGCGAGTTCTGACTCGTTAGTCGTCCGAACGCGCATATGCGCAACGACTGGCTGTCAAGGCCTGGGGGCTTCTTATGTATGAATTGGACGCTGCCGCAACGCACCAGATCAACGCCTTGGCGGGACGGTTTGAAGCCCTCGACTTCCTGTTGATCTGGATTTCCGCGATCGGCATCCCGATTATGGTTTTGGCTGTCGCCCTGCAATGGTGGCGAAAGACCGACAGAGCCCACGTGCGCCACGTCCTGGTCGCCGCAGGCCTCTCATTTCTTCTCGGGCTGGCCGTCAACCAGCTGATCCTGCTCTTCATCCAGCGCAGCCGACCCTATGACGAAGGCATCACCAATCTGCTGATCGAACGCAGCGCTGATTTTTCGTTTCCGTCTGATCATGCGACCGCGGCCATCGCCATTACCGCAGCGTTCCTCCTTCACGGAATGAAGCGTTCGGGGTGGGGTTTCCTGGTCGCCGCGGTACTTGTGGTCTTGTCCCGGGTCTACCTCGGAACGCACTATCTCGGTGACGTTCTCGGTGGCGCCGCCACGGGGGTTCTGGCAGCCATTGTGGTCCGGTACGTCTACCTGGAAGGCACACGAATAGATCGTTTCATCAGCAACATCCTTTAGAGCGCATCGCCATGCTAGCCTCGTTTGTCTCGTCAATAGTGGAGTTCCTGAGAGCGCATCCGGATGTCGCCTATGTCGCGGTATTTCTGCTGGCGCTTTCGGAATCACTTCCCATCATCGGGGTCGTTGTTCCCGGCACGGCGGTGATCCTCGGGCTCAGCACGTTGGTGCCAAGCGGCGTGTTGCTGCTTTGGCCCTTGCTGATCGCGGCAACCTTCGGCGCTATTGCCGGCGATGGGCTTTCATTCTGGCTCGGTCATCGCCACCACGGCAGGATTCTTGGCCTCTGGCCGCTGAGCCGATATCCCCAGCTGATTGAGCGAAGCGAAATCTTCTTCAGGCGCCATGGAGACAAGAGTGTCTTTCTCGCGCGTTTCGCACCTGGGGTCCGCGCCTTTGTCCCGCTCCTTGCGGGCGTGCTGCGGATGTCGGTTCGAAGGTTCTATGTCGTCAATATCGCGTCGGCTCTCGTCTGGGCTCCCACGCATATCCTGCCCGGTGTTCTGGTCGGCGCGACCTTCAGCGTTCTCGGTGCGGCTGCAAAGCCACTGGCGATCCTGCTGGTGGTCCTGATCGCCATGGGCTGGCTGCTCCTGACCGTCGTGCGCTGGTTATTGCGTCGAGGCTTACCCCTTGTGACCATTGGCGTTGAGCGGCTGCGGCATTGGGCCGGCGCACGCGAAACTTGGCTGCGCCGCCATCTGCTCGGAGTTCTGGATCCGACACGGCACGACGCGCGGCTGCTTGCGATAATGGCCGTCCTGCTCATCGGCGCAGCCTGGCTCTTCTTGGGTATCCTCGAAGACGTCGTCAGCGGTGACGCGTTGGTACGCGCCGACATCGCGGTCTTCCAGGCGCTGCAGGAACTCCGCACAGCGCCCGGCGATACCGTCATGATCATGATTACGGAATTCGGCGACTCCGTTGTGGTCGTGTCGATGACGATTATCGTGCTGCTGTGGCTCGCATGGATGAGGGCCTGGCGCACGGCAGCCTATTGGCTCGTTGCGATTGCCGGCGCTTCCGCGCTGAACACGGCAATCAAGGTCGCGCTGCATCGGGCGCGACCCACCGAATTGCTTTACACGGGCTGGAGCGCATTTTCCTTCCCCAGTGGGCACAGCACCATCAATTTGGTGCTCTACGGGTTTCTGGCGTTCCTGGTCGTGCGGCACGGTCGGCCAGCATGGCGGTTACCGATCGCGGCTGGCTCAGCATGTCTGGTATTTCTGATTGCTTTCTCGCGCCTCTATCTCGGGGCGCACTGGCTTTCCGATGTGCTCGGTGGCCTGGCGTTCGGATCTGCATGGCTGGCGCTTGTGGGACTGTTCTACCTGCGCGGCCGATCCGAGCGCATCGATCCCGGCAAGATGTTCGCGATCGCCTGTGCGGCTCTCGTCATCGCTGGCGGGTTCAACGCCTATAGGCATCAAACGACGGACGCCAAACGGTATGCGGGTCTTGAAATAGTACCGACGATCCCTGCGGCCGAATGGCTCGTTTCGGATTGGCGGCAACTGCCAGCGCGCCGTATCAGCCTCGCTGGAGAGTTGGAGGAGCCACTGACGTTCCAGTGGGCCGGGTCTCTGGCAGACCTGCAAGACGTGCTGCAGAAGTCTGGATGGTGCGCTTCAACGCCCTGGACGCTGTTGAGCTCGCTGAATTGGCTGAGCCCATCGAGCGGTCCGACCGAACTTCCGGCCCAGCCCCTTTTTGCCAGCGGGCGTCTGCCCGCAATTACCTTGATCCGCCCTTACGGGTCTGGAACCTCCGCCGGGTCGCGTCTCGTGCTCCGGCTATGGGATGCCGACCTTATGCTTGCAGACGACAGGAAGTCGCCGCTCTGGGTGGGGTCGGTTGTGGAAGAGGATCTCTATCATCCATTTTCGCTCCTCACGCTGGTGACGACGGCGGCCAACGTGAACGGCCCGCGAACAGCGCTCGCCGATTCCCTTGACGGCGACCGCCTCGTATTACGCGATGGCGGGATATCTGACGTCGATTGGGATGGGCAGGTCATACTGGCCGGTCCCGTCGCGGTAAAGAACCCGAACCCCGACTGAGTCCCGCGCAAGCTTCATCGCCAGGCCATACCGACCGGCAAGCGGGAGTTACGGCAGGCCGGCTGCTTGCCCGGCGTCACCATTCGATCGCATTGCCGTCATAGGCGAAGAAGCCGCCGGATTGTTGCGGCGCAAGAGAGTTCAGAACGTCGAGCAGCCTTGCGGCCGACCGGTCCGGCGTCAGCCGCTCGCGCTGCCCGGCAAAGGCGTCCGAAAGCCGCGTCTCGACGGTCCCCGGATGCAGGGTGGCAAGCACGGCCTGCGGGCGGCTTCGCGCAATTTCGATTGCCGCCGTTTTCACGATCTGATTTTGCGCCGCCTTGGCGGCTCGATAGGATATCCAGCCGCCGAGCCGATTGTCGCCGATCGATCCGACGCGCGCCGAAAGCGTACCGAAAAGGCCGCGACGGTGCTTCGGCAGGAGCGGCGTGAAATGCTTGATGAGCAAGGCCGGACCAATCGCGTTGACCCGGAATTGTGCGGCCATGGCCTCGGGGTCGAGCGTCCGGATGGTTTTCTCCGGCGGCGCGCCATCGATGACCAGTGCGCCGGTCGCATTGAAGATCAGATCAAGGCCGTCGACGGCGTCGCACACACGAGCTGCGGCGGCGGCAATGGAAGCCTCGTCGCACAAGTCGAAGGATGCGTCCTCTCGCCGTGAAAGCCGGAGCAGCAGGGAACAGTCGGGGTCCGATTCCACGATACGCGCAACCGCCGAGCCGATGCCGCCCGAGGCGCCGATGACGAGCGCGGTGTAGCCGCTTCGCAGGGATGACAGGGTTTGCATGAACAAGGGTGCCGATCAAAATGCGGATTGGGCCATCTTGGAGGTGCCCGCGGTTAAGCGCCAAGCGTGCCACCTCCGGACCCTAGAACCGCTCCACCCAGGGCCTGAGTGACAGCTCTTCCGACCAGGCCGAGCGGTGCTGCCTGATCAGCATCAGGTAGTTTTCGGCAATGGCGTCGGGATCGAGCATCGAATGCGGCTTGTCGGCGGGCTCCATACGGCCTGGATTGCGGATGCCGCCATCGATGTTGACCCAGGCGACATGAATGCCCTGCGGGTGGAGTTCGCGCGACATCGATTGCGCCAGGCCGCGCTGCGCGAACTTGCCCATGGCGAAGGGCGCCGACTGAGGAAAACCTTTTACTCCGGCCGAGGCGCCGGTGAACAGGATGGTGCCGCGTACGCCGCCTTCCGGCTCCTGGGACAGCATTGTCCTCGCCGCTGCCTGTCCGACCAGAAACGCGCCGAACGCGGTGACCTCGATGGCGTGCCTGACCTCTTCGGGATCGAGTTCGGCGATCGCCCCGCGCTGGCGCGCCGAAGGATTGTAGATGGCGACACGGAGCGGTACCGGAAGGGCGGAGAACAGGGCTGCGACGTCTACCGGACTGGAAGCATCGCAGGCGACCGTCCGGGCTCCGGTTTCGCTGGCTAGCGCCGCAATCTTGTCGATGTTGCGGGCGGCGAGCACGAGCCCGTATCCCTCTCGGGCAAGCAGCCGCGCAAGCGACGCGGAGAGCCCGTCTCCAACGCCGATAACAAGGGCGGTTTTCATGCTCATATTGCTGCCTCCTGGCTTAGGCCAGTGAAACCGATCGCAGGCCGTTGCACAAGGCGGCCGAGTGCCTTCCGGGTACGCTACCGCGAATTAGGCAGCGCTGGTGTTCAGTGCTACCCTTTCCGATCCTGCGATCAAGCGGGACAACAAAGTCGGCCAATGGCGTTGCCACGGTCGGTTGGGGGAAACAAGAAATGGCACTCTACATCATAACCGGCAGCTATACGCCTGCCGCAATGAAGGGCATGATGGGAAATCCGTCGGATCGTGAAGCTGCGGTGCGGCCGCTGGTCGAGGCGACCGGCGGCAAGATGGTCTCCTACCACATCACCACCGGTGACAGCGATTTCATGATGATGGTGGATACGCCCGATGGCGCCGGCATGCTGGCGCCGCTCATCGTCGCGGGTGCGTCGGGCACGGTTTCGAACCTGAAGACGGTGCAGGCATTTACCAGCGCCGAGTTCATGGCGGCCCAGAAGAAAGCCGGTCAGATCGCGGGCGGCTTCAAGCCCGCCGGCTCATAGCTGAGGTGCCTCGCGGGCGACGTTGTCCCGCGAGGCATACAATCTACAAATGGCAGCCGGGTTGGCGCTTCAACGCCAGATATTCGTCGATGAGCTGGAGATAGCGGGTCGGCCCAAAACTCGGGAAATGCCCCCCATGCACGATCGAGACGTCAAGATCGCGCATCCGCTCCAGAGTCGCCAAATAGTCGCCTATCTCGGAATGGTAGGCGTCGTCGATCAGCGGCCCGTCATAGACGATGTCGCCCGATAGCAGCACTCCGGTCTTCTCCTCAAACAGTGCGATGCCGCCGGGCGAGTGCCCCGGGGTATGGACCACCTCGAAGGCGCGATCGCCGAGATCGACGACCTCCCCGGCCTCGAGGACGCGGCCGGCGGGCGCGGCCGGTATATGGTATCGTGACGCGTCCCAGCCTTGAGGCAATGCCATGAACATCTCGTCTGTGGCGTAGCGGTCGGCCAGCGTCCAGTCGTTGCGCGGGTCGGCCAAGATTGCCGCTTCCGCCGCATGCACACAGCGGTCGGGAAACTCGTGATGGCAGCCAATATGGTCGAAATGCGTGTGGCTGGCGACGCAGACGAGCGGACGCTCGTTGACCAGCGGCACGTGGCGCCGCAGGCTGACATGGCCAAGCCCGGTATCAAACAGCAGGTCGCGGTCGCGGCCGCGCACATGCCAGATGTTGCATCGGAAGAACGGCTTGATCCATGGCTCGTGGATCAGCGTCACGCCGTCGCCCATGCGCAGTGTCTCGTACCAGTGGCGGTGTTCGATGGCCCCGATCATCCGGTCAGCGCGACATCAGGATCATATCGGCCGCCGGGCAGAACAGGTCGACCGTGTCGCCCACTGACACCGGCCGGTTCGACGGCACCTTGACGATGAACGTCACGCCGGTATTTTTGATCGATACGGCAAGCAGCCGCTTGAAGCTGCCCTGGAACACGACATCGACAACCTTGGCCTCGCCGAGCGCCACGGAGGGCGGCGCGTCGACCAGCGTGATATGCTCCGGCCGGATCGCCAGCGTCACATCGAACCCCGGCTCGCCCGACGCCGAGATGGCCACCGGCCCGACCTCGGTGTCGATGCTGATTTCGTCCATGCCGAGGTCCTGGATCTTGCCGGTCAGCAGCGTGCTTTCGCCCATGAAGGTTGCGGTAAAGCGCGAGGCAGGACGGGAGTAGACCCTTTCGGGAGGCCCATGATCCTCGATACGGCCATGGTTCATCACCACGCAGAAGTCTGCCAGCGCCATAGCCTCTTCCTGGTCGTGGGTGACATGAATGAAGGCCGTGCCGACGCGCTTCTGCAGCGCCTTCAACTCGTCCTGCATCTGACGCCTGAGCTTGAGGTCGAGTGCGCCAAGCGGCTCGTCGAGCAGCAGTACCGCCGGCTCGACGACAAGGGCGCGCGCCAGCGCCACGCGCTGCCGCTGGCCCCCGGAAAGCTGATGCGGTTTCTTGGAGAAAGCATCGGCAAGCCCGACCATGGCAAGCGTCTCGCGCACCTTTGCGTGGCGCTTTGCGCGCCCGACGCCGCGCATCCTGAGGCCGAAGCCGACATTGTCGCCGACGCTCAGATGGGGAAACAGCGCATAATCCTGAAACACCGTCGCGGTGGGGCGCCTGGCCGGCGCCATGCCGGTGCAGTCATCGCCGCGGATGAACACCCGACCCTCGTCCGGAGCCAGGAAGCCGCCGAGAATCGACAGCAGCGTGGTCTTGCCG
>JBKJRE010000439.1:0-2578 GCA_046594775.1 Rhizobiaceae bacterium
CTTCTTTGCCATGGAGAATATGACGCTCTGGTTTTCGAGGCGTGGATGACTGCCGTCTATCATCAGTCTTGCGCGCCCGACTGCGGTTCCTGCACCCCCACTTCCCGGCTGGGAAAAGCTGAAATAGATAAGACCGGTTTTTGCGAATTCCGGATCGGCGACAACGTCAAGCAACCCGCCCTGTCCGCGTGGCGATACCTGCGGGATGCCGGCGACTGCTTCGGACAGGGTTCCGTCCGACAGGATACGTAACCGACCGGGTCTTTCGGTCACAATCGCATCTCCGCCTGGCAGGAAGTCGAGACCCCAGGGATGATCGAGGCCGTCTGCCAGCACTTCTGCCTTTACCGGCACTGCCCCGATCTGAAACAGCTGAGACTGACCCGAGGCGGGAAGGCTGAGCGCGGCAAATGCCAAGCCAGCGAAGCTGAAGAAACGAAACGCGCTTGTCTTGTTCATCCTGCAGACATAGGAGCTTTTGCGCCCACGGCAACGCTCAGGCTCCGACGATCTTTGATTCGACATGTGACGGAGTGAAAGCCGGCCGAGGTGGGTGGCCGTCAAGCACTGGGCGCCGCGCGCCAGGTAAGACCAACGGTCTTTTGGCCCAGTACGCGAATTTTCCGAGATGCTTTTTTGACGTGAAAATCGCGACAGGATTGTTATAGTCCGTTGAACTTGGGTGAAGCGGTTCCGTTTGCCGAATGCTGCGGGCCGTTTTTTGTTATTGCTCCGCTTGCCGCGAGATTGGAAATCCGCGAACGTTAGGCGGCTGAAAGGTTGAATGAGATGAATAAGGTTCCGATGACGGCAGGCGGCTTCGCAGCGCTGAAGGAAGAGCTGCGCTGGCGTCAGCAGGTGGAGCGCCCGCGTATCATCGAAGCCATTTCGGAAGCGCGTTCTCATGGAGACCTGTCCGAAAACGCTGAATATCACGCTGCCAAGGAGGCCCAGAGCCTCAACGAGGGGCGGGTTGCGGATCTCGAGGACTTTATCGCGCGGGCCGAAGTCATCGATGTCTCGAAGCTTTCCGGCGACAAGGTGAAGTTTGGCGCGACAGTTGTCCTCGTAGACGAGGACACCGAGGAAAAGAAGACCTATCAGATCGTAGGGGATCAGGAAGCAGACGTGAAGTCGGGCAGGATATCGATCTCGTCGCCGATCGCGCGAGCTTTAATCGGCAAGGAAGTTGGCGATGCGATCGAGGTCAATGCGCCTGGTGGGGCCCGCGGCTATGAAGTCGTCGGAGTGGAGTACATCTAGACCAGGTTTTCCAGAGGTGACGCCTTTTCCGGGCGTCGGCGGATCGGCCCTGATCCGTTGACCCGTGACGTGCTTGACATTTCCCGGATCGAGGTTGTGGCGCCGAACCTGAAAGTAAGGCTATCCGGCGTAACCAGCACGATTGTCCAACTCGTCCCTGTTCAGGAGCGAACCCTCGGTATCGCCACGCTGGGGCCGGGCCTGCCGGACACGCTCCCGAAAATGAAGTGGTGGCAACTGCCCTTGTTGTTCAACATACCGGAGTCTGGCCGGAGGCGTATTTGGCACGCCAGGCGCAATCTGGAAATGCTCGCAGGCTTCGTCCTTTGCCGCATCTTGCGAGCTCCGATGCGACTTCTGTTTACATCGGCGGCCCAGCGCGAGCACAAGCCTTTCACCAAATGGCTGATCGGCAAGATGGACATGGTTATTGCAACAAGTGAAAAGTCCGGCAGTTTTCTTGATGTGCCTTATACTGTTGTAACGCATGGAATTGATCTTGACCTGTTTCATCCAAATGCTGAAAATGACGGTGATCCCGAATTAGCAGATCGTCGCCTGATCGGATGTTTCGGAAGGGTCAGACACCAGAAGGGCACCGATCTGTTTGTCGATTCCATGATTTCCCTGCTGCCGGAGTTTAGCGACTGGACTGCGGTCATTACCGGCCGCGTTACTGCCGACAATCAGGGCTTTGCCCAGATGCTCAAAACCCGCGTCGAGGAGGCTGGTCTTTCGGATCGTATTCTGTTTCTGGGTGAAGTGTTGGACATCAAACCTTGGTACCGCCGTCTCTCGCTCTATGTCGCGCCTTCTCGCAACGAAGGTTTCGGACTGACGCCGCTTGAGGCTATGGCATCAGGGACGCCAGTGGTTGCGAGCGATGCAGGCGCCTATTCGGAGATGATCGTCCCGGGCCGTACAGGGGAGATTGTTGCTGCGGGGGATGGTAGTTCGCTAACTGCCGCCATCCGGGGCTATCTCTCCAACCCCGGGTTGGCGGAGCTTCATGGCGTTCATGCGCTTGATCACGTCAGGCGACACTTCCCCCTTTCTCGCGAGGCTGAAGGCATAGCAGCCGTGTACGAGAAATTGTGGGCCTTGCAATGATCGACACGATGATCGTCGCCAAAAGCAATCGCTACGGATTGACGCGCGATGCAGAACTGCTGGCTGATGCGATCAGCAGAACTGGCATGGAAGTCGAAATCGTCGGCGTAAATGATCGACCGCTTCTCGATCGCCTTCTCGGTCGCAAATATGCGCGACGGGCCATTCATCTCGAACGGGTCTCGCCGCAATGGTTGAGCGCGGC
>JBKJRE010000479.1:0-5792 GCA_046594775.1 Rhizobiaceae bacterium
GGCCCCAATGGCGCCGGCAAGACAACTCTGTTCAACCTGTTGGCCGGCAGCCTCACGCCAACCGCTGGCTCGATCCATGTCGGCGACAGGGACCTGACGCGGGCCGGGCCGGAAAAGCGCATCGCATGTGGCATGGGCCGTACGTTCCAGATTCCAAGGCCCTTTTCCGAAATGACGGTGCTGGAAAACGTTCTGACGGGGGCACAGCACCAGGCGGGCGAACACATCTGGATGAACATCCTGCGGCCCGGGCGCGTTGCCGCCGAAGAAAGGGCCTCGGTCGAGAGGGCGCGCGCGCTGCTCGACTTTGTCACGCTGTCCCGACTTGAGGGCGAGCCGGCGCGTGTCCTGTCGGGTGGCCAGCGCAAGCTGCTCGAACTGGCCCGCATCCTGATGGCCGACCCGCAGGTAATCCTGCTCGACGAACCGGCGGCGGGCGTCAACCCGGCGCTGCTCGAATTGATCATCGACCGCGTCCTCGATCTCAACGCCCAAGGCAAGTCGATCCTGCTGATCGAGCACAATATGGAGATGGTCTCCCGGCTTTGCGGACGCGTTGTGGTAATGGCGGGCGGTCGGCACCTGGTCGAAGGCCTTCCAGCGTACATGGCCCGGCATCCGGCGGTCATCGAGGCCTATCTCGGCGGTGTGGCGCCGTGATGAGCGTCGCGCCGGCCATCGCCCTGTCTACCGTCGGCCTCGTCGCCGGCTACGAGCGCGACCTGCCGATCGTGAAAGGCGTCGATTTCGCAGCTTTGGCTGGCGAACTGATCGTGGTGCTTGGGCCCAACGGTGCCGGCAAGTCGACTTTCGTGAAAGCGGTTGCCGGGCTTGTGCCGGTGTATTCAGGCACAATGGCGCTCGGCGGCCGCGATATCACCGCCGTTCCGGCGCATCAAAAGATCAGACACGGTTTGGCCTTCGTGCCGCAGACCGAGAACATCTTTGCCACGCTGTCGATCAACGACAATCTGCTGCTCGCAGCCGACATCCTGCCGAAGGAAAGGCGCAAGCCCCGCATTGCCGCGCTCTACGAAATGTTCCCCGATCTGGCCTCTGGATCGTCGCGTCGCGCCGGCCTGCTCTCCGGCGGCCAGCGCCAGATGCTGGCGGTGGCGCGCGCGCTGGTCGTCGAGCCCTCCGTGCTGATCCTTGACGAGCCGTCGGCCGGGCTTTCGCCGAAGATCGTCTCCGAGGTATTTGCCCGCCTGAAGGAGATCAATGCGCAAGGCGTCACCATCATCCTCGTCGAGCAGAATGTGAAGGCGGCACTCGCGATCGCCGATCGTGCCGTCATCCTGGTGGAAGGCGCCATCCGCCACGAGGGTACGGCGAAAGGACTGGCGGACGACCCCATCGTTGCCGAACTCTATCTAGGCGTCCGCCACGAGCCCGCCGAGGGGTCTTTATGAACCCGCAGGCCTTGATGGACGGTCTTGTCGCGGGTTCGATGATCGGCTTGGGCGCCATCGGCGTGACGCTGACCTATTCCATAATGCGCTTCGCCAATTTCGCGCATGGCGAGTTCGTTGCCTGGGGCGCCTATTTCGCGCTTGCGGTGGCGGGCGCGCTCGGCGCGCTGTCGGGCGGCCTTCTGACGCCGATCGGACCCTTCTCCTTCGGCTGGGCTCTGCCGATTGCAGCCCTCATTGCCGTTGCGCTGAATGGTGGCCTTGCCCTGCTCGTCGACGCGCTGCTGTTCGGCAGGCTGCGCGACCGGCGCAGTTCAATCATCATCATGGTCATGGCGAGTTTTGGAGCGGCGCTGACGCTGCGCAGCCTGCTGGAGTTCATCTTTACCTCCAAGCCCGCCTATTTCTCGCGCGCCTTGCAGATCGCCCAGCCGCTCGGCGGCGGCATTCGTGCGACTCCCGACCAGCTTCTTTCGCTTGGCGTCGCCGCCGTTCTGGTCGTCGCCGTTCACGTTCTCCTGACACGCACCGCCATCGGCCGTTCCATGCGCGCCGTCAGCGAGAACGCCCAGCTGGCCGGAGTCGTCGGCGTCGAGGTGCGCCAGGTCATCCGCATCGTCTGGCTTCTCGGCGCCGCCCTTGCTTGCATCGCCGGCATCAGCGCCGGGCTGCTCGTCCAGATCCGCCCGCAAATGGGACTCGACCTCCTCCTGCCGCTCTTTGCTGCAGCCATTCTCGGCGGCATCGGCAGTGTGCCGGGGGCCATGCTGGCGGGCCTGATCGTCGGGCTTTCGGAGGCCTTCGCGGTCCAGCTTGTCGGGGCGGAATGGCGCGCTGCGGTTGCCTTCGTCATCCTGGTCCTGGTTCTGCTGCTGCGTCCGCAGGGTCTCTTCGGGAGGGCTGAATGAACGTCGAACTCATCAGCTACGGCGCGTTCTTTCTGACCATGGCGCTCTCCTACGCGATCATCTGTCTCGGCCTCAACATACAATGGGGCCAGACCGGTCTGTTCAATGTCGGCATAGCCGGCTTTGTCGCCATCGGCGCCTATGTCTCGGCGCTGCTGACCACTCCGGAAGCCGCCGGCCGTATCGGCGGTTTCGGCCTGCCGATCATTGCCGGCTGGGTCGGGGGTGCGCTGGTTACCGGCGCCGTTTCATTTCTTGTCGGCGCCCTGACAATCCGCCTGCGGGCCGACTATCTTGCGATCGCCACTTTCGGTGTCGCTGTCGTCGTGCAGCTTGGTGCGCTCAATCTTGAAGCGCTGACCGGCGGTCCCTTCGGCATCGGCTTCATTCCCCGCCCTTTCGCCGGCTTTGCGGCCAGTCCTCTTCTGTTCAGCCTGGCCAATTTCGCCGTTGTGGCCCTGCTCGTTCTTGCGCTCTATCTTGTGCTTGAGCGGCTGGCTCGTAGTCCATGGGGGCGTGTGCTGCGCGCCATCCGGGAGGATGAGCAGGCTGCCCTTGCTCTAGGCAAGAGCGCTGTCGGCTTCCGGCTCCAGGCTTTCGCCATCGGCGGTGCCATCATGGGTCTTGCCGGCGCGGTGCAGGCGCATTTTATCGGCTTCATCGCGCCGGAAAACTACGTGCCGATGCTGACGTTCCAGGTCTGGGCCATGCTCATCGTCGGCGGCTCCGGCAACAATCGCGGCGCCATTCTTGGCGCGGTGCTGGTCTGGGCGATTTGGGCCGGATCGGCCGGCGCGGTCGCTTCGATTTTTCCACCAGGCGAACAGGCGCGCGCTGCCGCACTCCAGATCGTCATGATCGGCGTCGCGCTCTGCGCCATCCTGCTTCTGCGCCCGCGCGGCATTCTGGGCGAACGGCGCGTCGTATCGCGCCACCTCGGCGGCCCGCGCCTCAACACCCCGCCATTAATTGAAGAAAAGATCGAAGATGTCACAACGCCCTGATCGCATTCTCCTTGGCGAAGGCCTGTCGATCAGCCGGCTGGTTTGCGGCCTCTGGCAGGTCGCGGATCTTGAGAAGAACGGCACGACGCTCGATCCCGACATCGCCGCCGACGCCCTTGCAGCCTATGCGCGCGCCGGCTTCGACACGTTCGACATGGCCGACCACTATGGCAGCGCCGAGATCATCACCGGGAGGCTCCTGGCGCGCTATGCCGACGCCGGCAAGCGTCCGGTCGCCTTCACCAAGTGGTGTCCCGAACCGGGGCCGATGACGCCTGAAAGCGTCCGCAAGGGCGTCGAGGAACGGCTGGAGCGGCTCGGTGTCGCCAAGGTCGATCTGCTACAGTTTCACTGGTGGAGTTTCGAACACCCTGCTTGGCTCGATGCGCTGCACGAGATGGTGCGTCTGAAAGACGAGGGACTGATCGGCGCCATCGGCGTCACCAATTTTGACGCTGCGCATCTGCGCGTCGCGCTCTCCGACGGCATACCGGTAGCCACGAACCAGGTCTCCTTCTCGCTGGTCGATCGTCGCGCGGCCGGCGAACTGGCTGCGCTTTGTCGCGAGACGGGCGTCAGGCTTCTGGCTTACGGCACGCTGTGCGGCGGCTTTCTCTCCGATCGATGGCTGAGCAAGCCGGAACCCGAAACCATCGCCGACTGGAGCCGGTCGAAATACAAGCGCTTCATCGACGTTGCCGGCGGCTGGGACGGGTTCCAGGGTATTCTGGCGGCGGCGGCCGCTATCGGCAAGAAGCATGGCGTCTCGATATCCAACGTTGCCACGCGGTGGGTGCTCGACCACGGCGCTGTCGCTGCGGCTATTATCGGAGCACGCATTGGCGAGAGCGATCACCGCTCCGACAATCTGAATCTTTTCGCCTTTTCGCTCGATGCTGATGACAAATCCCGCCTCGAAGAAGCCTTCGCCGGTACGGTACATATCCCCGGTGATTGCGGCGACGAGTACCGCAAGCCACCCTTTCTCACCGCCTCGGGCGATCTCAGTCATCACCTGGAGGCGCTGCCCTCGATCTATGGCGCCGAACCCGTCCCCGGTCGACCCGGCCAGCGTCGTGTCTCCTCTGGCAGCGTCTGGGAGCCGGTCGCAGGCTACAGCCGGGCAGTCCGGGTCAAGGATACGATCCGCGTCTCCGGCACCACGGCGACCCATGGCAACGACCGTTGCGTGGCGCCCGGCGACCCGGCTGCCCAGACCACGTATATTCTCGACAAGATTGCCGCATCCATGTCGCCACTCGGCGGCCGCATGGAAGACATGGTGCGCACACGCGTCTATCTTAGCGACGCGTCGCAATGGGAGGCCGTATCCCGCGCCCACGGCCGCGTGTTGGGCAGCGTCATGCCGGCCAACACCATGGTCGAGGCGGCCAATCTGATCGGCGACTATGCGGTCGAAATCGAGGCTGAGGCGGTGGTTCCGGACGAACCCGGCTAGAGCGTTTCAAGGTTAGATTGAATCATTCTGCCTCCGGCCCGAAGGGTTTCCCGCTGGCGGGCGCCCGCGGTGTCAGGCAACTTGCCCGATGCTCCACATCGCGACTGCGTCGCCTTCCTGGCGAATCGCCACGCCATCGAGGAAACAGAATCGCTTCAATCTAACCTTGAAGCGCTCCAGTGCCGAGCATGACCCCTCCGAGGGGGCCGCGCAACGGTGGCGCGACGAATCTAACGGTCGGACGTCCGCCAGCGCGGATTGATCCAGGGTTCCTGGTTTGACGGCGCCAGCGGCGTTCGCCCAAGGATGTGGTCGGCGGCTTTTTCGCCGGTCATGATCGACGGCGCGTTGAGGTTGCCATTTGTGACGCGCGGAAAGATCGAGGAGTCGGCGACCCGCAGGCCTTCCACGCCAATGACGCGGCATTCCGGATCGACGACGCTCATCGGATCACCCTTGCCGCCCATCCTGCAGGTTCCGCAGGGATGATAGGCGCTCTCGGCATGGTCGCGGATGAAAGCGTCCAGTTGGTTGTCGGTCCGGACATCCTCACCCGGCGAAATCTCGGCCCCGCGAAACGGGTCAAAAGCCTTCTGGGCAAAAATCTCGCGCGTCAGCCGAATGGCATGGCGGAACTCGGTCCAGTCGTCAGGGTGCGACATGTAGTTGAAGCGGATTTCGGGCTTTGCCCGGGGATCGGGCGAGGCCAGGGTGACGGCGCCGCGCGACTTCGAGCGCATGGGGCCGACATGGGCCTGGAAGCCGTGCGATTTTGCCGCCGCCTTGCCGTCGTAGCGAACAGCCGCCGGAATGAAATGATACTGGATGTCGGGGTATTCGACGCCGGCTGCCGACCGCACGAACGCTGCCGCCTCGAAATGGTTTGTGGCGCCGAGGCCGGTCTTGAAGAACAGCCACTCGGCCCCGATCAGCGCCTTCGAGAACGGGTTGAGAACCGAGTAGAGGGTAATCGGCTGCGTCGATTCCTGCTGGATGTAGAGTTCCAGAT
>JBKJRE010000527.1:0-12700 GCA_046594775.1 Rhizobiaceae bacterium
GAGTGCCTCCGACGATCTCGGCGCCACCGGCCTGCAGGGCTTTCTTCGCATAACACTGCCGCTTAGCCTGCCCGGTGTTGCTTCGGCGGCAAGCTTTGTCTTTGTCCTTTCTATTGGCGACTTCCTGACGCCGCAGATGGTCGGTGGGGTCAGCGGCTTTACCTTCGGGCGCATCCTCTACAGTCAGTTCGGCACAGCGTTCAACTGGCCGTTCGGCGCAGCGCTGTCCGTGGCGCTGGCCGCGGTGGTGGTTGCCGCCATTCTTCTAGGGGAGCGGCTTGGACGCAGCCGCGGAACCTCGGCATGAACGGCTTGATGCGCCCCGCGACGGCCTTATTCTTCGCCGTGACCGTCTTCGTGGCGGTTCTGCTTTACAGCCCGCTTTTCGTGCCGATCCTCTCGTCCTTCTTCACGGTCAATCACGGCGATGTCGACTGGGCCAAGCCAACGCTCTCGGCATACAGGAACCTCGTCCGGAACGATCAAATCCTGTCGGCGCTTCGCACCACATTGGTGGTCGGCGTCTCGACAGTGATCCTCTCGGTGGTCAGCGGCACATTGCTGGCGCTCTACGTCTATGGAAAGCGCCGCGGCGCTGGGCTGCTGCAGTTCATCGTGTTCCTGCCCTTCCTGATGCCGCCTGTGATCAGCGGTCTCGCCCTGCTGATTTTTTTCCGCGAAATCGATCTCGACCGTTCGCTGATCACCGTAACGGCGGGCCATACGGTGTTTGTTCTAGCGATTGTCTACCGGACGGTGCTGACCCGCCTGCAGTCGCTGAGCGGCTCGCTGCTGGAAGCTTCCTATGACCTCGGTGCGTCTCGCTTCCAGACATTCTGGCGCATCGTGCTGCCCAACCTGTCGGGTGCGATGATTGGCGGCGCCATTCTGGCGTTCGCGCTGTCCTTCGACGAGACCATGATCACCATCCTGCTGACGGGTACCCAGAGCACATTGCCAGTCCGGTTGTGGGCGATGATGCGGCTGGGGTTCTCGCCCGACATCAATGCCCTGGTCACGCTGATCCTGATATTCACTGTCCTGCTTTGCGCGCTCGCGGCGCGCTTCCTTCTGCCGAAGCCGCTCGCCAGGCAGGGCAGCTAGCGGACCGGAGGCGGCCGCACTCAAGTCATGCAAATCGGAGAAAGACATGTCGGACATGCAAAGTTTCGAGCCCCGCCAGAATCCCCCGCTGCCTGATAACTGGCAGCAGCTGTTTGCCGCCGTGCTGTCCGATGCGCTCGATTCCGTCAGACTTCGCAGCCAGGCCATGACGTCGCGCATCCGCCCGCTCGACGAGACGCTGAAGCTGTGCGGGCGTGCCCGGACAGGGGTCTTCATGGAAGTGGCGCACGTCGCCGAAGGCGTTAATCCCTACGAGCTCGAGATAGCCATCGTCGACGATCTGAAGCCGGGCGACGTCGCGGTGTTTGCCTGCGGCGGCTCTTCCCGCATTGCGCCATGGGGAGGGCTGCTTTCCACGGCAACCCATGCCCGCGGAGCCGCCGGCTGCGTCACCGACGGGTTCGTCCGTGACATTCTCGAAATTCGCGCGCTTGGCCTGCCTGTCTTCCATGGCGGCGTCGCTCCGCTCGATTCCAAGGGGCGCGGCCAGATCCAGGCGATCGACGTCCCGGTTACCTGCGACGGGGTTCTTGTTTGCCCTGGCGATCTCGTCTTCGGCGACGCCGACGGGGTGGTCGTCATTCCGCAGGCCGCGGAGGCGGACGTCCTGAAAGTGGCTTTCGACAAGATCAACGGCGAACACCACACCATGTCGGAACTGCGTGCCGGCGCTTTGCTGCGCGATGTCTACGAAAGATATGGGATACTCTGACGAGCAGGCTGTGGGGCAAGCACTATAACAGACCTGTTCTGGCAAGAATTGGCCGAGGAAAGCCATTCGCCTGACCGGGAATTGCTGCTGGTCTGGGAGGCGGCGCAAAAACGAAAGCGGCGGGCCAAGGCCCGCCATGGTATGCTGACTTGACCTGCATTCTACCAGAGATCGTAGCGCAGACCGAGTTTGACTTGGTGGTAGTCTATCCCTTCGCGGATCGAGACTCCGCCGGAATCGAAGGACGCATAACGAGCTTGCGGTACTGCAAAATACTCATACCCAAGATCGACGGACACATTCTGGCTGACACGATATGCGAACCCGGCGCCGAGCGAGTAGGCTAGGCTGTACTGGCGCTCGCTCTCCACGGCGCCCCTGTAGACGCTGCTGTCGAAGCAATCGAATGATGTCGTCGTGGTGGTTCCCCCGCCAACCGTAGACGATGAGTCGCTGTTGCAGTCGCGGGCGCCTTGGGCCGAACTGTAGGTGCTGTAGGCGACGCCCAGTCCGCCGCCGATGTAGGGGGTTATGCCGACATAGGTTCCCAGATCGACGTAGGCATTGGCCATGAATTGATAGGCCTTGTTATTGGCGTTGTCGGAACCGGGGCACGGCCGGTTGCCGGGACCCGAAACCGAACTGACGATGCTGGAATCCGCATTGTTGGTGACCGTCGTTGTTTCGGTACCGCCGCAAACGGTGATGTAATCGTTCGAGAACTTGCTGGTAGGCAGCAACCCGAAGTTTAGTTCGCCTCGTACAAAATCATTGAAGTGATAACCCATGCCGATCGAGCCGGAGATCGGGATGACGCTGGAAGTGAAGCCATCAGGCGTCTCATAATAATCGTATGGATCATTGACAGAATACCCGACGTCGCCGCGCAGGTACCAACCCGATCCAACCTCGACCGGAACATATTCGGCCGCCTGGTCGACATAGATCGGCGGATCATAATCGGCGGCCCGCGCGCAAGTCATAGATATGACCGATACTGTCAGTGCGAGCAAGATGCGCGTTGTAAAACTCATGGTGTCAAGCTCCCGAGGTGGCGCCGATTCATCGGCAACCCGTGTTCGAGAGCATTGTTAACCATAGTGGTTAAGTGCCGGTTAAGGATAACATTCCGTTTATCACCGCGCTACGAATTGCGGGGCGGCGTGGTGCGGCCTGTGTGCCAAGCGACAAAAAAGGCCCCGCTGGCGGGGCCTTTTCCAGGAATCTGGCGGCCGTCAGTTCAGCGAGTAGCGAACGCCGAGCTTGATGTCATGCGAGTAGATATCGTTGAACTGGAAGCCGTCGTTCGAAATGTCAAACGCCGGATCATCGTTTTTCAGTTCACCCGTCCGTGCATCGCCCAGAGAGACGAAGCTGTAGCCAAGATCAACCGTCATCCGCTCGGTCGCCTGTATGCCGAGACCGGCGTGCAGCGCCCACGCAAAATTCCATTTCGAATCTTCATCGGCATATCCACCGCCGCCGTTGATGATGTTGATATCGCGGAAATTCGAGATCGTGTTGCGCGACGCGCCGATACCGGCGCCTACATAGGGCGTGATGCCGTAGAATGTTCCGACGTCGGCATAGGCGTTGGCCAAGAAAAGCCACTCGGACTTTTTTGCGCTGAAATCGTTGGTGGTCGTGCCGCCCGCATTTGTCACGTAATCAAGCGCATCAAAATCGGATTTGCCGCGATATTCAACCGTCAGATCGCCGCGCAGATAATCGTTGAACTTGTAGCCGACACCGCCGCCGAAAATGGGAGCCGAACTGAAGTCGCCGCTGTCGTGCCAGCCATAGTCGAGAATCGAAGGTTCGCTGTAAAGACTGGAGGTCAGCTCGTCCGAATACTGATTGCTCATCCCGATGTGACCGCGGATGTACCAGCCACCGACGACAGGGGGAGGCGGGATGTCTACTGGCGGCTCATAGTAGTCGGCAGCCATAGCCGGTCCGGCCATGCCAGCCAGCAGCGCAACAAGGAGCGCCTTTTTTTCGAAGTTGAACATGCTTTATCACCCCTGTGTAGTTTCGGGCCGCGGAACAGTCCCGAACGTGATTGAACTCGTTAGGGATAATGAAGTTGAAAAGTTAAGGCCCACTTAACCCTGTCGCTTAACCAAAATCGCCCCGAGCAATGGATGTAACTCTGAAGATTGCGGGCATGTTCGGCGCAGGCATTTGGCGTCGTTTGAAACTCGATTGCGCCGATTGCGTAGCTCGGCCGTCAGCTGGGGTCATCGGATGAAAAACTGTTCTGCCTGGAAGAGGGCGTTGCAACTGGTGGTCGGGATGCTTGCCTTGGTGCCGATCATGGCCGGCGTCGCCGGGATATGGTCAGGTCCCGCCTTCCTGCAGCTTGAAAAGCCGTGGCCCGCCGATCTGGACAGCCATTTCCGATTTCTGTCCGGCGTTTTCATCGCGCTCGGCATCGCCTGGTACAGTTGCATTCCCGACATTGGAAACAAGACCGGACGGTTCCGGCTTCTGGCCGCTTTGACTTTCTCGGGAGGAATGGCGCGACTCCTGTCGCTTTTCATCGCCGGAGCGCCCTCGGCAGGGCATCAGGCAGGCCTTTGCATCGAACTTGTCGTCGTTCCGCTGCTTGTGCTCTGGCAATGGGTTATCAGCGCGCAAACGCCTGAAACCGGGCGGGCTCGGCATGTGCGAACAATTCGGAGCGAATAGCTCAATTTCGATGGCGCAGAGGTCGCGGTGCGCTTATATCAGCGGTGACGGTCTGTGCTTCCCGGCAGGAAAACATATTCCCCGGGGCCTTATTGATCCCTAGGGAGCTGTCCCTGGCCGGACCCGTGGGTTCGGACATACGGCGCCCACCTACTTTGTAGGTTCCCGGGATCGCTTTTCCACCGGTTGCGTGGATCGTCACTTGGCAATCCCAAGTAGCGGTCTGCGGCGACACGCCAGATCAGGTCGCTCCCTAAATGTCTGGCACCCTTCAATTCGTCTATCCTGACGCCATGACCCTTCAACGAGAACACAAACGGAGTCTGCGCAGCGAAGCGCTCGCACGCAGGGACGCACTCGACGCCGTCTGGCGCATCGAGACCGCTCTGGGCATGGCGGAACGGGCCAGTGCCGAGATCGGCATCGATCCGGGTACGGTGGTCTCCGGCTTCTGGCCGATCCGCACCGAGGTCGACGTTCGCCCGCTGATGTTTGCGATGCGTGACATGGGAGCGCGCCTCTGCCTTCCGGCCATCCTCGACCGCACAACGATTGTTTTTCGAGAACTGGTCCGCGGCGCTCCATTGATCGATATGGGTTTCGGCACGTCTGGACCGGGTCCCGAGGCTCCGATCCTCGATCCGTCGATCATGCTGGTTCCCCTCGCCGCTTTTGACGCACGCGGGCACCGCATCGGCTACGGAGCAGGTTACTACGACAGGGCAATCGCCCGACTGCGTGAAAAAGGCGCCGCGCCGCGGCTGATCGGAATCGCCTTCGATTGCCAGGAGGTCCCCCGCGTACCGGACGAACCGCATGATATAGTCATTCCCGAGATCCTCACCGAAACCGGGTTGCGCCGGTTCCAAGCGCCCCTATAGAAGAACCATGCGGCTTCTTTTTCTCGGCGACATGGTCGGCAAATCCGGACGGACAGCTGTCTGGGATCAGCTGCCAGGCCTGATTTCCGATTTCCGGCTCGATTTTGTTATCGTCAATGGTGAAAACGCTGCAGGCGGCTTCGGCATTACCGAGGACATTTTTCGAACTACGATAGACGCCGGAGCTGACGTCGTTACGACAGGTAACCACGTTTGGGATCAGCGCGAGGCGTTGACGTTCGCGCCTCGCGAAGAGCGCTTCCTTAGACCGGCCAACTATCCCAAGGGCACGCCTGGTCGCGGATCCGGAGTTTTCCTGGCGAAGAATGGCGCGCGCGTTCTGGTCAGCAACATCATGGGACGGGTGTTCATGCATCCCGAACTCGACGATCCCTTCCACGCCGGCGAGCGAGAACTGGCCGCCGCGCCGCTCGGCGATCAGGTTGACGCAGCGGTGATCGACTTTCACGCAGAGGCGACATCCGAGAAAATGTGCTTCGCGCATTTCGTCGACGGGCGCGCCAGCCTCGTTGTCGGCACGCACACCCATCAACCCACCGCGGACCACCAGATTCTCAATGGCGGCACCGCCTACATGACCGACGCCGGCATGTGCGGCGACTATGATTCCTCGCTCGGCATGGACAAGGAAGAACCGCTCAACCGCTTCCTGTCCAAGGTTCCGAAAGGCCGCTTCGAAGCAGCCAACGGTCCGGCGACGATCTGCGGCGTCGGCGTCGACATTTCGGACCGCAGCGGTCTGGCCGAGCGGATCTCACCCTTTCGCCGAGGGCCGAGACTGGAAGAGGTGGTTCCCGCCTTCTGGGCCTAACCGCGAAACCTAAAGATCCTGCTCCGTGCCCTTGATCGGCGGGCGCGCGGCGGCAGGGTCCGGCGGCAGCATGGATCGCTCCTTGAGCCAGGGATGAATCTGGACGGCGCGCACCAGGAAGGCATTGGCTTGCTCGATGCGGCCCCGCCGGAACAGCACCAGAAACAGCCCGGCAAGCGCCCCGAAATGCCGGGGCTCCAGTTCCAGCGTTCGCAACAGATCTGTCTCGGCGCCTTCATCATTGTCGCGCAGATAGCGGATGAAGGCCCGCTGGTTCGATGCCTCGGCATAATCCGGAGCTCGCTCAATCGCCTGATCGAGCAGCGCTTCAGCTCCGGCAAAATCATAGCTCTCCCGACGCTCCATGGCGCGGTCGACCAGCGAACGGGATTCCGCGTCTGGCGCGAGCTCGAGCCAGAAGCGCCAGATCTCATCTTCAATCGCCCGGCCCTCCGCCTCGGCTCGGGCAGCAGCCAGATAGGCGAAGAGTTTTTCTCGCCGGGCACTGTTTTCCGAACTGGACATCGCGATTGCCGATACATGTGTCTCCGAACGGATCTCATCCGCGAAAGCCACCGGTTGAATGGCAACCCCAACGGACATGGAAACTAGTGCAGTCAGCCATTTCATCCGACGATCCTAATGCAATCGCAGGCACGGTGAAGCCGCTGCGATACAAACCCGCGTGATCAATGGTTCAGCATACCATTGACGCGGCATTATTCGCGCCCTACCTGACGGCGACACTCAGACCCGAGCAGCGAGACACCAAGATGCCGATTGTCGACTTCCTGGCACCCTACTTTGCGTTCACCAGCGATCCAACCGCCTGGGTCGCACTGCTGACGCTGATCGTGCTCGAGATCGTGCTTGGCATCGACAATCTCATCTTCATATCGATCCTGACGAACAAGCTCCCCAAGGAGCAGCAAGCTCGCGCGCGACGGCTGGGCATCTCGGCCGCCCTGATCATGCGGCTGGTGCTTCTTGCGACAATCTCCTTCATCGTCCAATTGACCGCGCCCGTCTTCACTCTGTTCGACCATGGCTTCTCCTGGCGCGACCTGATCCTCATCGCTGGCGGTCTGTTCCTGGTCTGGAAGGCGACCAAGGAAATTCACCACACCGTCGATCCGGACGATCACAAGGAAACGATGGTGGGCAAGGCGGTGACGATGACGCTCGGCGCCGCCATTTTCCAGATCCTGCTGCTCGATCTGGTTTTCTCCATCGACTCGATTATCACCGCTGTCGGCATGACCGACGAAATCGCCATCATGTACATCGCCGTCATCGTGGCTGTGTCTGTCATGATGCTCGCGGCGACACCGCTGGCCAACTTCATCGCCAAGAACCCGACCATCGTCATGCTGGCGCTGGGCTTCCTTTTGATGATCGGCATGACGCTGATTGCCGACGGCATGGGTTATCATGTGCCCAAGGGCTACATCTACGCCGCCATGGGTTTCTCGGCGCTGGTGGAGGGCCTCAACATGATGGCCCGCAACCGCCGAAAGCGCGACAGCCACTAAGCCGGGGTCGCCTGTCCTAGACGCCGTCGAGGACAACAATCGTGGGGCGGCTCGGCAAGCTCCTGAGCGACACGTTCAGCGACCGGCCAGTGCGGAATTCCACAGCGAAACCGTCGCCCATCCTGCCGGTAAACTCGCCGATCGCCGTTGCGTGACGGTGCATCGGCAGGATCATCGAGGAATAGAGCCGCGTGGTGATTTCGCTCATCGCGTCGAGCGAGAGCGTCATGCCGCCGTCGATCGGCACCATGACGATGTCCAGTCGGCCGATAGCGCCGTAGTGAGCATCCTCCAGCCGGTGGTGCAGATGCCCGAGATGGCCGATGCAAAGCCCGGCAACCTCGAAGATGAAGATCGAATTGCCGTCGCGCTCCAATTCTGCGAAGCGCCTGATGTCAGTCGGCACGTTGCGGATATAGACATCGTCGACGACCAGCGCATGGCGAGCCGGTCCACCGTCCGGGTTCCAGCCGCGCAGCACGTATTCGATCCCCGTATCAGGCGCGTCCGAAAAATGCGTCCGGTGCGCCTTGTTCATGGTGACGACGCGCGGCAGGGGATCGCTGCCGTATACACCGGAAAAATCCGTTGCGATGCGGACGCCGGCAGGCGTCTCGATGATGTAGGTGGAGTGGCCAGCATACGTGATCGTCACGTCACCATCGACGAAGGTCTGGGCCGGCGTGAAGTTCGCATACGTGGCCGAAGGCAGCGCCTGCGCGATCGCCACGCATTTCGAAGGTGGCGCGTCACCCTGCGCCATGGCGGCGGGGGGCCAAAGGATCGAGGTCATCAGAACGGCTGCAACAAGCCGGAGCATGGCATCTTCCTCTATGAGGCGTTGCGCGATGTCCGACGATAGCGGCTATAGCTTTGCCGACCAGCCGCCAGCCCACTGTCGGGGGTCACGATTTCGCGAGCTGGGGAAATGCCTGTCATCTGGACCTTTCGCGCCGACTTAACTATAAGCCCGCCATTCCCAACACTGCTGGATAACGACAGGGACGCCATGGCCGGCCATTCACAATTTAAAAACATCATGCACCGCAAGGGCCGCCAGGACGCGGTGCGCTCGAAAATGTTCTCCAAGCTGGCGCGCGAAATCACCGTGGCCGCCAAATCGGGCGCGCCCGATCCGGCGATGAACCCGCGCCTCCGGCTCGCCGTACAGAACGCCAAGGCCGTATCGATGCCGAAGGACAACATCGCCCGCGCCATCAGCAAGGCCTCGATGGGCGACGCCGAAAACTACGAAGAGGTCCGCTACGAAGGCTACGGTCCCGGCGGCGTGGCACTTATCGTCGAGGCGCTGACCGATAACCGCAACCGTTCGGCCTCCAATGTACGCGCCGCCTTCACCAAGGCGGGCGGCGCAATGGGCGAAACCGGTTCGGTATCCTTCATGTGGGACCGTGTCGGTGAGATCTTCTATGCGGCATCTGCCGGCAGTGCCGAAAAGTTCATGGACGCAGCAATCGAAGCCGGTGCCGACGACGTGCAGTCGGATGAGGACGGACACACGATCCAGTGCTCGTTCGAGGGCCTCGGTGATGTCTCGAAAGCGCTTGAGGAGGCGCTGGGTGAGGCTGAATCGGTGAAGGTGGTCTGGAAACCTCAAAACAGCATTCCGGTCGACGAGGAACGCGCCCAGTCGCTCATCAAGCTCGTGGGCGTACTCGAGGATGATGATGACGTGCAGAATGTCTACGCCAATTTCGAGGTCGATGAAGAGACCATGGCCAGGCTCAGCGCCGACTGAGTATCCTGTGGGCCCTGCCCATACCGTTGCCCTGACAGACAGCCCCGCGCCTCATCGGGGTAGCGTGGCACCTTGCCTTTGTCCGAAGCGCCGTGCCTTCTGATGCCTTCAGTCGAATCTCAAACGGGTCGGAAAAATGTCCTTCGCTAAGCTCGACGAACTTGGCCACAAGCTCGAGGCGCTGGAGCACGCACAAGCCATACTCGGCGCCGACGAGGCGACCCATATGGCGGTCGGCGGCGGCGAGAAGCGCGCCGAGGCGATGTCAGTGCTGGCCGGCATGCACCACCGCCAGGCAACAGCTCCCGGCATAGAGGAATGGATCGCGGTCGCCGAAACCGAAGCCCTCAATGAGGATCAGTCAGCTGCGTTGCGCGAATTTCGCCGTCACCACGCCAACCTGACATGCCTCCCTGCGGAATTCGTCGAACGACAGACCGCGGCGCGCATGCGCTCGGAACAGCTTTGGCGCGACCTGCGTGGCAAGAACGACTGGGCGAGCTTCTTGCCTGCCCTGGAGCGCGTCATCGCATTGGTGCGGGAGGAAGCGTATCTGCGGGCCGAAGCGACCGGGCTCGATCCTTACGATGCGCTGATGGAGCAGTACGACCCGGGTCATTGCACCGCCGAGATCACGCCGGTTTTTGCCGATCTGAAGGCGTTCCTGCGCGATTTCGTCCCGCAAGCGCTTGCCTTCCAGCAGCAAAGGCTGGCAAAGGCCTCCCTGAAGCCTCTATCGGGAGAATACCCGGTCGAAAAGCAGCGCGAACTCGGCCTCGCCATGATGGCGGCAGTCGGCTTCGACCTCACTCATGGCAGCCTGTCTGTTTCGCACCACCCGTTTTGCGGCGGCGTACCCACCGATGTGCGCATCACCACCCGATACCGCAGCTCGGAGTTTCTGTCAGCGCTTATGGGCGTGCTGCACGAGACCGGCCACGCGCTTTACGAGCAGAACTTGCCGAAGCAGTGGGCGCATTGGCCGCTGGGAAAGGCGCGCGGCATGGCCGTGCACGAGAGCCAGAGCCTGTTCGTCGAAAAGCAGCTGGGCCGCAACCCCGCCTTCTGGCGCTGGGCCCTGCCGGAAGTAGAAAAGCACCTTGGCGAAGCCTGGAGCATGGACGACATCCTGCCGCATGTGCATTTCGTCCAGCCGGGCCTGATACGCGTCGACGCCGATGAGGTCACCTATCCGCTGCACGTCATCCTGCGCTACGAACTTGAGCAGGAACTGGTTGCCGGCAGGCTTGAAGCTGCTGACATTCCCGAAGCGTGGGACGCCAAGATGCGTGATTATCTCGGCCTGTCGACCATCGATAATTTCGCCGATGGCCCGATGCAGGACGTCCACTGGCCCTGCGGCGCCTTCGGCTATTTCCCATCCTATACGCTCGGCGCCATGATGGCCGCGCAACAATGGGCGTCGCTCAGGCGGGAGCATGCCCAGGTCGAGGAGGAAATCGCTGACGGCAATTTCTCCACGGTGAACAACTGGCGCCGCGACAGGATATGGTCGCACGGCTGCCGCTATTCGACGCCCGAGCTGCTCGAGCGCGCCACGGGCCAGAAACTGACTGCGGAACATTTCACCACGCATCTCAGGCAGCGCTACGGACACTGAAAAAGATCGACGCGCCTGGAGCATGGATAGAGCAAGCTGCTGATTCGCATGCTCAGTCAGGCAATATCGGGGAGCGGGCATGCGACACCCGGCGCTGCACAACCCCGACCATGATTTTCCTGATGATCTTATCCCATTGGGGCAAGCGTCTTCATGCGGGTGGTGCGCAACCTGCTCGGCTGAAAGCCCTACTCGGCCGCACCCCGAAACACGCTTGCGCCGGTTTCAAACTGCAGCTTTGCCAGCCGCGCATAGATGCCGCCCTTTTTGACGAGGGTTCCGTGGGTGCCCTCCTCGACAATCCGGCCACCGTCCATCACCAGAATGCGGTCAGCCTTCAGCACCGTGGCGAGTCGGTTCGCGATGACGATCGTCGTCCGGCCCTTCATCAGGCGTTCGAGCGCGGTCTGCACCAGCGTTTCGCTTGAGGCGTCCAGCGACGATGTCGCCTCGTCGAGCAAGAGGATCGGTGCATCGCGCAAAATCGCCCGCGCGATCGCCACGCGCTGTCGCTGGCCTCCGGACAGCATGACGCCGCGCTCGCCCACCTCGGTGTCAAAACCGTTTTCGAGGCGCAGGATGAATTCGTCCGCCTGCGCGTCGCTCGCCGCCTGCCGAAGCTCTTCGACCGAGGAATCCGGTCTGCCGAAGCGGATGTTCTCGCCGACGGTCGCGGCAAAGATCGTCACGTCCTGGGCCACGATGGCGATGCGGGAACGCACATCCTTGGGATCAGCCTTCCGGATGTCGACGCCATCGACCGAGACGCTGCCCGCCAGCGGGTCGTAATAGCGAAGGATCAGCGAAAACACCGTGCTTTTCCCGGCGCCGGAAGGTCCGACAATCGCCACCGTCTCGCCGGGCTTCACCGAGAAACTCAATTCGTGCAGTGCAGGCATGTCGGGCCGGGCCGGATAGGCGAAGGAAACCTTGTCGAACGCGACCGCGCCCTTCGCCACGGCCGGCAACGCGACCGGATTGACCGGCGCCTTGATCGCCGGCTCCTCCACAAGGATCTCGGCAAGCCGCTCGGCGGCACCCGCAGCCTGCGAGAGTTCGCCCCAGACTTCCGAGAGTGCCCCGAGCGCACCCGCCGCGAAGACGGAATAGATGAGAAACTGGCCGAGCGTGCCGGGCGACATGGCGCCGGTCAGCACATCGCGTGATCCGAACCACAGCACCATCACCACCGAAGCGAAAATCGTGAAAATAGCCACAAATGTCAGCGCGGCACGCGCCTTGACCGAGGACCGCGCAGCCTCGAAGGCAGCCTCGACCGAACGGAAGAAAGTTCCTGTCACAAGCCCTTCATTGGTAAATGCTTGGAGCGTGCGCACCGACGATATCTGCTCGCTCGCATAGGCTGTCGCCTGCGCCAGCGTATCCTGCGCGAGACGGGACTTGCGGCGCACAGACCGACCGAAAGCGACAAGCGGCAGAACGACCAGCGGAATCGCCGCGATCACCAGGCTGGAAAGCTTCGGGCTGGTCACCACCATCATGCCGACGGCGCCAAGGCCCAGGATGGTGTTGCGCAGCGCCACGGA
>JBKJRE010000141.1:0-2809 GCA_046594775.1 Rhizobiaceae bacterium
CCTACGCTGCCTGCATCGCACGCCTGAGAGAGGGCCAATGGACGGCGAGAATTTCCGCGAATGGTCGCACAAGGCGGCGGAATGGGGAGCCGACTATCGCGCAACCTTGCGTGACCGGCCCGTTCGAGCCCGCACCAAGCCCGGCGAGGTTTTGGCGCAGATTGCCGCGGCAGCCCCGGAAAGACCCGAGGCCATGGACGCGATCTTTGCCGATTTCGAGCAAATCATCGTGCCGGGAATGACGCATTGGCAGCATCCGCGGTTCTTCGCCTATTTTCCGGCCAATGCCGCGCCGGTGTCGGTGGTTGCCGAATATCTGGTCAGCGCCATGGCGGCGCAATGCATGCTGTGGCAGACATCGCCAGCGGCGACCGAGCTCGAAACCAGGGTGATCGACTGGCTGCGCCAGGCGCTTGGCCTGCCAGATGGATTTTCGGGTGTCATCCAGGATTCCGCGTCTTCAGCCACGCTTTCGGCGGTTCTCACCATGCGCGAGCGCGCACTTGAGTGGCAGGGCAACCGGCAGGGCCTTTCAGGCCAGCCCCGGCTGCGCATCTATTGCACCGATCAGGTACATACGTCGATCGACCGGGCAATCTGGGTTGCCGGGATAGGCGAGGAAAATCTCGTTCGCCTTCCCTCAGGTGGCCGATGGCGCTCGATGAATGTCGCAGCGCTCGAAGCTGCGATCGCCGAAGACCGGGCAGCCGGGCATTTGCCGGCAGGGGTGATCGCCAGTGTCGGCGGCACGAGCGTCGGCGGAAGCGACGATATAGAAGCGGTCGGCGCCGTGGCGCGGCGGCATGGTCTCTACATGCATGTCGACGCGGCCTGGGCGGGTTCGGCCATGATCTGTCCCGAATTCCGCCATTTCTGGGCCGGGGTGGAGGAGGCGGATTCGGTCGTCTTCAATCCGCATAAATGGCTCGGGGCGCCCTTCGACTGCTCCATCCATTTCGTTCGCGATCCGGAAAGCCTGGTCAAGACGCTGGCGATCAAGCCGGAATATCTCAAGACGCACGGCCACGATGGCGTCATCAACTATTCGGAGTGGACGGTGCCGCTGGGGCGGCGGTTCCGGGCGCTGAAGCTGTGGTTCCTGTTGCGGGCGCACGGATTGCAGGGGCTGCGCACCACGATTCGCAACCACGTGGCGTGGAGCGAGAGGCTTGCCTCGCGGTTGGCCGGCCGACCGGGCTTCGAAATCGTCACCGAACCCATGCTGTCGCTGTTCTCGTTCCGACACCAGGCCAGCGACCACTGCCAGAACGATGAACACAATCTGAGGCTGCTCGGGGCGATCAACGACGACGGGCGCATCTATCTCACGCAGACGCGCGTCGACGGGAAAGTGGCGATAAGGTTCCAGGCCGCTCAGTTCGAGACGACCGAGGCAGACCTCGACACAGCGTTCGACGTGATCACCGAAATCGCCGAGTCGCTCGCCGCCGATTAGCTCGAGGGGCCCGCGTCGCTGCGACGATTAGAGGGCCTGCCGGCATCGACGCGCCATCCCGGCATACCGTCCAAGCGACCGCGCGAATTTCATGACTTTCGTTTTTGTTTGAAGGTGATAAAAACGAAAGTCAGGAGATTGCCATGTACCTGACATCGAGACACACCCAGATCATTCAGATCGCGAAAGATGGGGGCCGGGTGCTGGTCGACGACCTGGCGACGCATTTCAATGTCACGCCACAGACGATCCGCAAGGATCTCAATGATTTATGCGAGCAACGTCTGCTGACCCGCATCCATGGCGGCGCGCTGTTCCCGTCCGGCATCGAGAACATGGAATACGAAGCGCGGCGCAAGATCGCGTCGTCGGAAAAGGAGGCGATCGGCAATGCGGCGGCCCGCCTGATACCCGACCACGCCTCGCTCTTCATCAATATCGGCACCACCACCGAGGCCGTCGGCAAGGCGCTGCTGGATCATTCCGGTCTGATGGTCATCACCAATAACATCAATGTTGCCAACATGATGCGCATATATCCCACGATCGAGGTGGTGATCGCCGGCGGTGTGGTGCGCGGCTCGGACGGCGGCATTGTGGGCGAGGCGGCCGTCGATTTCATAAAGCAGTTCAAAGTGGACTACGCTGTGATCGGCGCCTCCGCCATCGACCATGACGGCGCGCTTCTCGATTTCGACTTCCGCGAGGTCAAAGTTGCGCAGGCGATCATCGCCAATGCCAGGCACGTCATCCTGGTTTCGGATGCCACAAAATTCGAACGAACCGCACCTGTGCGGATTGCGCATCTGAGCCAGGTCGACACCTTTATCACTGATAGATGTGACGTCGCAGCCATCCGAGAAATATGCCGGGAATCGGAGGTCAACCTGGTCGAGACGGCGTTATGACGTGGCTCCGTTTCGCGATTCTCATATTTCGTTTGACATTCGTTTTCATTTCGAAATAATCTCACCGAGCTTTCGTTCGCGCCGAAAAATGGTGCAGTGCGAAAACTTGGGAGGATTTTCTTGGACGCATCTCCGATCCATGACATTTTTGTCATTGGCGGCGGCATCAATGGATGTGGCGTGGCCCGCGATGCGGCGGGCCGGGGGTACTCCGTGTTTCTTGCGGAGATGAACGACCTCGCCAGCGGTACGTCATCCTACTCGACCAAACTGATCCATGGCGGCCTGCGCTATCTCGAATATTACGAGTTCCGGTTGGTGCGTGAATCGCTCATGGAGCGCGAAGTGCTCTGGAAGAGCGCGCCGCACATCATCTGGCCGATGCGCTTCGTGCTTCCCTATGCCAAGGGTCTGCGACCTGCATGGCTCATCCGGCTCGGGCTTT
>JBKJRE010000202.1:0-5220 GCA_046594775.1 Rhizobiaceae bacterium
TCAGCCCCGGCCAAAGAGACTTCTTGGCCGGCTCGGCCGGGTAGTCGTAGAAGCCCTTGCCGTTCTTGCGGCCGAAGCGGCCATGGTCGATACGCATGGCCGCTTCGGCCGCAAGAACGGCAAGGGCTTCTACGACTACCCGGCCAGGCCGGCCAAGAAGTCTCTTTGGCCGGGGCTGAAGGACCTTCATCCGCAGAAGTCGGCCGACGATGTGGATTACGAGGAGCTGAAGCAGCGTTTGCTGGTGACGATAGCTCTTGAGGCCGCGCGTGTCATGGAGGAGGGCATTGTCACCGATCCGCGCGAAGCCGATGTCGGCTCGATCCTTGCCTTCGGCTTCGCTCCCTATACCGGCGGCGCGCTGTCCTACATCGACGGCATCGGCGCGGCCGAATTCGTCCGCATCGCCAAGGGCTTGCAGAAGAAGTACGGCGCGGAATTCAAGCCGCCCAAACTGCTGGTCGACATGGCCGCGAAAGGCGAGACATTCTACCAGCGGTTCGACCCCTATGCGAAGGGAGACGCGAGGCAGGCGGCCTGACGCAGCCGCCTAGAGCGGTTTGCGGCTTGCCGGCAGCTTTCATCTGGACAACCCCGTTTCGTCGGAATAAAACACGGACAAAGGTATTTTTTCCTCTTGCAAGGAGAGCAGCCATGCTCTCGCACGACCGTGTCTGGGCTGCAATCGACGCGCTCGCCGAACGCTATTCGCTGTCGGCGTCGGGCCTCGCCAAGCGCGCCGGCCTTGATTCTACCGCCTTCAACAAATCGAAGCGTCTTTCCTCCGACGGACGTCCGCGCTGGCCATCCACGGAGTCGCTCGCCAAAATCATCGACGCCACCAGTTCCTCGCTGGACGAGTTCCTGTCGCTCGTCGAAGGCAAGCCTTCCGACAATCCATTGCCCGTACAGCGCCCGACGGTGCCGCTGCTTGGCTTCGCCCAGGCGGGAGCGGGCGGTTTCTTCGACGATGCCGGCTTTCCGGCGGGCCAGGGGTGGGACCTGATCGAACTGCCCGCGCAGTCCGGCGAGGGCTCCTATGCGCTGCAGGTCCAGGGCGATTCCATGCTGCCGCTCTATCGCCATGGCGACATGCTTGTCGTCCAGCCCAACGCCGCTGTCCGCAAGGGCGACCGTGTCGTGGTCAAGACCAGTTCCGGCGAGGTGATGGCCAAGGTGCTGGAGCGGCGCACGGCCACGACGATTGACCTCGTGTCGCTTAACCCGGAACACCCTGACCGGCGGCTGGACACGGGCGATGTCGAGTGGCTGGCGCGCATTGTCTGGGCAAGCCAGTAGGCGCGGAGGTTGCGCATCCCCAAGGCATCGCTGCTGGCCTCGGCGTCCGTTGTCATCTGCGGCGGCGTCGTCATCCTAGGCGGTCGCATGATTGCGGCCGATCAGGCGGCGCCGATCGCAACTGCGCCGCCGGTCGTCGCAGCCACGCCCGTCCCGGAAGCTCCGGTCCGGCGGGAGGCACCGGTGGCAGTCTCGCGCATGGTCGCGCCGAAGATCGTCGCGCCGCCGCAGGTCGATACGCGGAATCTGGAGCGCGAGGCCCCGCGCGATCCCTTGAGCCAGCTCGGCCTCGCCCTGCCGCCGCCGCCAAGACCGCTGGCGACCGCGCCCTCGGGCAAGTTCGATGGAACCTCGTTCTTCCGGCCGGTCGCCACGCAGTCAACGGTGTTTCAATCGATGGATCGCACCGTGACGATCGCCGGCACGCAAAGTCTGTCGGCGGACGAGACCTGCCAATCGGCTGGCGTCACATGGGGCTGCGGCATCAGGGCCCGATCCGCCTTCAGGCTCTGGCTCCGAGGCCGCGCGCTGGTGTGCAAGCTGCCGCCCGACGCCGACGGTGCCGAGATCGTGGCGTCATGCCGCCTCGGCAAGCAGGATGTCGGCGCCTGGCTTGTCTCGAACGGTTGGGCGAGGGCGGCGGACGGCGGTCCCTATGTCCAGGCCGCGCAAAAGGCCAGGGCCGCGCATCTCGGGATTTTTGGCGACCCGCCAGACACGTCCGGTCTGTCGGCTGTGCCGTCCGCCCCGGCGCCGGCGTTTGAAGACCAGCAGATTCTCGCCGAGTGATCTGAGACTTCCGGGCTCTAGGCGGCGAGCTGCCCGGCAAGCGCCTTCTGGATCAGCGCCCGCGTCTCCCCGATGCCGTAGAGCGCGGCGAACGAGCCGAAGCGCGGACCGCGTTCCTGGCCGATCAGCACCTGGTAGATCATCTGGAAGAAGGCGCCTGACACGCCCGGACCGCCCTCGGGACTCTTTTTAGAGTGATCCTGGTAGCGCTCGATGGTTCGCGCCGCATTCAGGCTGGCGTTCTGGATCGCCTCGCCGTCGGCATCTGAAGGCAGCCTCGCCAGATGCTCCAGAAGCACGCGCAGCGCCTCTCGCTCGACCTTGTCGGCAGGCCTGAACACCTTGGACGGCTTCACGAAATCGTCGAAATAGCTGATTGCATAACCCACCAGCTGGTCGAGTTCCGGATGCGTCTGCGGCGAGGCGCCTTTCGAATAGCGGGAAATGAAGCCCCAAAGGACATCCTTGTTCTGGGCGTTCGAGGCGCTGACCAGATTGAGCAGCAGGGAAAACGGCACCGGCATGTCCACTTTGGGCGGGCTGCCGTCATGCATGTGCCACACCGGATTGTTCAGCCGGTCCTTCCAGTCCTGGCGAAAGTAGGCCGAGAGATAGGTGTAGTATTCGTCGACCGCCTTCGGGATGACGTCGAAATAGAGCCGCTTCGCCGTCTTCGGCTTCTGGTACATGTAGAGCCCCAGGCTCTCGGTGGGCGCATAGGTGAGCCACTGGTCGATGGTGATGCCGTTGCCCTTCGACTTCGAGATCTTCTGGCCGAGTTCGTCGAGGAAAAGCTCGTAGACGAAATGCTCCGGCGCCCGCCCGCCGAGGATAGTGCAGATGGGGTCATAGACCGCGGCATTGGTCTGATGGTCCTTGCCGAACATCTCGAAGTCGACATTGAGGGCCGCCCAGCGCATCCCGAAATCCGGCTTCCACTGCAGCTTCACGGCGCCGCCGGTCACCGGCAGGGTTGTCTCTTCGCCCTCCTCGTCGAGGAAGGTGATCGTGCCGGCCTTGGCGTCGACCGCCTGCAGCGGCACGTAGAGCACGCGCCCGCTCTTCGGCGAGATGGGCAGGAAGGGGCTGTATGTCGCCTGGCGCTCGGGCCCGAGCGTCGGCAGCATGACCTTCATGATGTCGTCATAGCGTTCGACGGCGCGCATCAGCACGTCATCGAACCGGCCTGCCTTGTAGTACTGCGTCGCGCTGGCGAACTCGTAGTCGAAACCGAAAGTGTCGAGAAAGCGGCACAGCATCGCGTTGTTGTGATCGCCGAAACTCGCATGGTCGCCGCCAAACGGATCTGGCACGGAAGTCAACGGCCTATGCAGATGCGGCTCAAGCAAGGCGCGGTCCGGCACATTGTCCGGGATCTTGCGCATGCCGTCCATGTCGTCGGAAAAGCACAGCAGGCGCGTCGGCACCTTGTCTTCGGTCAATACCCGGAAGGCGTGGCGCACCATCGTGGTGCGGGCGACTTCGCCGAACGTGCCGATATGCGGCAGGCCGGACGGCCCGTAGCCGGTTTCGAAAAGCACGGCTTCGGGCCAGTCCTTGCCCTTGTATCGTGCGATGATCTTGCGCGCTTCCTCGAAGGGCCAGGCGCGCGACTCCGCCGCTGCCGCCAGAACGTCGGGATTGAGATCGATACTGTCTGATCTCGGCATGGGAGAAAATTCCTGAGTTTGGCTGGCTGAGCCGGCCCATATGCGCCGTTCTCTATGAAACCCCGCACATTGCGTCAACGACGCAGGCGCTTTTTTCATTGCGGTTGGACTGAAGCGTTCCTAGGTTTGAGCGAAGTGAGGGAATGCTCGATGACGAAGCCGACCGCGCATGAGGCGCTTGTCTATCTGATGGTTGTCACATCGGCCTCCGACCGCGATATGACCGATGTTGAACTGGTCAGGATCGGCGACGTGGTGCGCTCCTGGCCTGTCTTCGAGGATTTTGATCCTGCCCGCCTGGTCAAGGTGGCGCAGGATTGCCAGAAGCTGCTTCGTGAAGGCGGTGGGCTGGACCGCATTTTTGCCATTGCGCGCGAGGCGGTGCCCGAACACCTCCATGACACGGCCTATGCGGCGGCATTCGAGGTCGCGGCAGCGGATCGGGAGATGCGGCTTGAGGAACTGCGCGTGCTGCAACTGCTGCATCAGAACCTCGCGGTCGACGATTTGACCGTCGCGGCCATCGAGCGTGGCAACAAGGCGCGGATGCGGATCCTGACATGACTCTGAACGGTGGTCTGTGATGTCGGGCGGGTTTCTGGGGTCGGAAGCGTCGATCCGCGTTGCCGCCTTCCTGGCGATCTTCCTGTCGATGGCGGTGTTCGAACTCTGGTCCCCGCGCCTCGAACGGCCCGAGATGCGCGGTGCGCTCAAATCCCGCCGCTGGTTAACCAACCTGTCGATCGTGGTCCTGTCGGCGGCCTTGCTGCGCGTCGTCTTTCCTGCTGCCGCGGTGGGCGCCGCGATCTGGGCGCAGGCCAATGACTATGGGCTGATGCGCCTGGCCGGGCTCGATGGCGTGGTGGCCGGCATCATCGCCTTCGTGCTTCTCGACTTCGCTATCTGGCTGGAACATCTGGCCAGCCACAAATTTGCCCTGCTCTGGCGCATCCACCGCATGCACCACGCCGATACCGGCTTTGATGTCACCACGGCGCTGCGCTTCCATCCCCTGGAGATCCTCCTGTCGATGCTGTGGAAGGCAGGGATCGTCGTCCTGCTTGGCGCGCCGGTGATCTCGGTGCTGGTCTTCGAGATCGTGCTCAATGGCACCTCGATGTTCAACCATTCCAACATCAGCATAGGCGCCCGGACCGACCGCCTGCTGCGTCAGATCATCGTCACGCCGGATATGCACCGCGTTCACCATTCGACGAACCCGGTCGAAACCGATTCAAACTACGGTTTCAACTTCTCCTTCTGGGACCGGCTGCTCGCCACCTACCGGCCCGCGCCGGCGCTGGGGCAGGAGGGAGTGGAGATCGGACTGAGCGATTTTCGCGGCAGCCAGCCATCCGGCCTGCTCTGGTCGCTGGCGCTGCCGTTCAGGCGAGTTAGAAGAAGCTGACCGGAAAATAGCGCAGATAGAGCTCCGCAAACCGTCCCTTGACGGCGATCTGCT
>JBKJRE010000263.1:0-11990 GCA_046594775.1 Rhizobiaceae bacterium
ATCGGCCGCCATTGCTCCGCCGCTTACCAATGTCGCCAGCGCTAATGCAGACGCTGCCCCCAGCCATTTGCTCATGCTCATGATCAAAACCCCTTGCTAATTCGGACCAAGGGATAACGCGGCCAGGGCCATATGGATATGACATTTGGGCAACACTTTTGGACAAATGGCCCCTGCCAGGCCAGCCTGGGAGGCGATGGCGTCCGCGCAGGGCCCTCAGCTTCGGGGCTGATTCTCGTGCGTGGCTCGCAAAGATCCGCCAGCTCATGAAAAAGGGCCCGACTGGGCCCTTCTTGCGCATCTGGGTGAATTAACGGTCCTAGAAATGATAGTTCACGCCAACACGAACCAGCCACGCGTCTTTCAGTTTGGCAAAATCGTCGTTGTCTGAATCGCTTGTAAGATTTCGCGCGTCGTTGCTGTCGTTGAACCAGAAGTATAGGCCCTCTGCTTTGACGCTCCATTTGTCATTGAAGGCATATTCCACGCCACCGCCGGCAACGACGCCCACATCGTTCAAGTCAAGTGATCCACTGTCGCCAGAAGAGTTCGCGTCGTCGTTTGCGGTGTACTTGGTATCTGTAAAGGCCACGCCAGCCGTCGCAAACAACAAAGTCCTGTCCATGGCGTAGCCTGCTCGTGCCCGCAACGTCGCGACAAAGTCGGTGTCCACCGATACTTTTTCGTCATCGTCATTGGTCAGCGAGTCAGACCAATCCACAAAGGTTACGTCACCCTCGACGCCATATACGAAACTGCCGGATTGCCAGTTATAACCGACCTCTAGGCCTCCAACGATGCCATCGGGGTCGAGGCTGAAAGGACCACTGTCGTCGTTGACAAAGGATGAAACGCCGTCGCTGGCGTCATAAACGCCATCGACATTGGCCCCGCCGTACCCGATGGTTGCGCCTACATACACACCGGACCAGTTGTAAGCAGTATCCACAACCTCGTAGACGGGATCGGCCGCCATTGCTCCGCCGCTTACCAATGTCGCCAGCGCTAATGCAGACGCTGCCCCCAGCCATTTGCTCATGCTCATGATCAATACCCCTATTGAATTCGGGCACAAGGATACCGCAGCGTAAGGCCTGTTGAATATGACATTTGGGCAACACTGTTGGACAAATGGCCCTGCCAAGCCAGACGGCGCGGCGATGGCGTCCGCTGCAGGTCCCTCAGCTTTGGCGCTCACCACCGGCCAAGCTGCGCGGGGCGCGACACTCAGCCGTTGCATTTTCCATCGAATTGGCCTGACGACATCTTTCGCTGGCGTTCAGAGCATCCGATCGGCGTCAATTGTTGCTCCTCGGGGCCGTTCGGTCCGCTATCCGACGATGCGCAGGTTGGACAGTTCGTTGGCGATCTCCTTGAACGTGTCAGCCAGCACGCCGCCGGTCGCATTCCAGAACAGCTTTGCCGGCTTGCCGTCGGGGCCCTTGCGAAAGCGGGAATCCGAAGCACAGCTTTCAAGCGCATCGATCTGAGATTTTTCAACGCTGTTTTTGGGATCGAGATCGAGCGCCACGGTGAGCAGCAACACCTTGGCCGCCTTCGCGTTGGCGCACACCGTCGCGAACTGTGCGTTCAGCGCCTTGGTGTAGTTCGCATTGGAGTAATCTGTCTTGTTGATGGTCGCCGGCACCCCCTGAAACAACCGTGGGTAGGAATAGCCGGGGGGTGTCCTGCCGGCATAGCCATAGGACGAATAGGTCGACTTGTTGGCGGCGAGGTCGTTGGAACCGAGCGAGGACGGCGTGTAGTATGTGTTTTCGCCATCGGTCAGAACGATCACGGCCTTGTCGTTGCCCTTCTCGGAGTCGGGCCTTCCCTCTTCGAAGGGCGCGCCGCCGGAAACCGTTCGCCACCCCCAGGCCAGCCCCTCCGGCACGTTGGTGGCGCCGCCAGCCGCCATGGCGTCGATCGCGCTCTTGATCGACGTCAGCCCGGCGGCCTTGCTGATGTCGGTCAGCGGGGTGATCGGCTTGGTCGTGCAACTGGCGTTGGGGCCGGTGCTGCCGGTTGCGGCGCTGGTGCCGTATGCGGCCGGCGTGTAGTATTTGAGTGTGTAGGTCTGGCGGGTGGTATTGTTGGTGCTGGTCGTCAGATCCGACCACCAGTTGGTCGGGGCCGATCTGCTGCTGCTGTCCTTCAGATCCGTCTCGTCGGGCGCGAACATGGGAACGAACAGGGTCGCGGGAGTGCTGGAGGACGGCTTGGTGTCGTCTGTGTTGTAGGGGCTTGGCCGCGACTCGACGCATCCCGCCCAACTGGCATAGCTTCCATAGGTGTAGTCGTAGCCGCCAACCCAGGTCTTGCAAGAGCCGTTGCTTTTGTATGCGGAACAGGTCTGTTGTGCGTTCCAGGTCTCGCTGACGGTTCGCGTCAGGTCATTGAATAACTGGAATCGCGTCATTTTCTGGTTCTGCTCGGCGCCCCACCCCGTGCCCTTCTTGTAATAGATGCCGCCGATCTTGGTCACAAGCTTGGTGCTGGTGGTGAAGGCCGACCAATCGAAGTTCTCGTGATGAATGGGAGATATGCCGTCCCTGTCCATCCAGGCCTGGTCCGACATGGCCGGTCCGACATTGACCGAGGCTGCGAAAGGAACAAGTGCAAATTGCACCGGCTTGGTCACCTGCTTTACCTGGGCGGCCTGGCCGGCAATCGTATCGACGAGCTGCTTGGCCGCTTCCTTCAGCAGCACGATCCGCTTCTTGCCGGAGCCGGTCCCGACGTAGTCCATGGATCCGGAATTATCGAGGACCATCGATACTTCAAGTGTATTCTTGAGACGGACCTCTGACCTGATCGTGACGTTGATGGTTTTTGAGTTCGCGGTCCGGTTTATCAGCATTGCGGCCGTAGGCAGGAAGGTGGGACTGTACTTCAGTTGGGCCTCGAGCTTCAGGGTCCCGCCGCCCGTGTCGCTGTTCGGCAGTTCAACGGTGAGAATCGTATTCGACGGGTTTATATGGCTTAGATTGGTCTCGAAGAAGTCCTTTGCATAGGCTTTGAGCTGTGCGTCCGTCGCGCCTTCTACAAAACGCCGGGCTGTGGCTATGCCGGCGGCGTCGAGTGCTGTGAGAACTGCCTGTTTTTCTCTTGTAAGTTCGCCATAGTCGATGGCGATCGCCAATGCTCCCATGATGGGGACCATGGCAATACACGTCACCACGATGAAGTTGCCGCGGGTGTCATTCCAGAAGCGACGAAACATTGGTGCACACAAATGCTGGATTAAGGTCGTCGCAATCTATGATCCGGAACCTTTGGCCGGGTTAAGAAAGCCTTCTCCCGCAAGTGATCTTTCCCTGCATGGTTAGCAGATCATGCTGGAAGCGACGCAACGCGGTCTGTGGCGCGCCAGGCCAGGGTTCGCCCGGAGCCTTCGTCACACGCCGAGATAGCGGTCGAGCAGCTGATCGGTCAGCGCGCCGGGGCCTCCAGCCCAGACAGTCTTGCCCTTTTCAAGCACCACGCAATGGTCGGCGACTGGCAGCAGTTCGGCCATTGTCTTGTCGACCAGCAGGATGGACTGGCCTTCGTGCTTGAGTCTGCGGATCGCTGACCAGATGGTTTGCCTGATTACCGGCGCCAGCCCTTCGGTCGCCTCGTCAAGAATGACAAGCCGCGGATTGGTCATCAGCGCGCGCCCGATGGCCAGCATCTGCTGTTCGCCGCCCGACAGCGTCCGCGCCGATTGGCCGAGACGCTCTCCGAGCCGCGGGAACAGCTCGCTCACGGCTTGCGTCGTCCATCTCCCGGGCCGCGCCGCCGCCACCAGATTTTCCCGCACCGAAAGATTGGCAAAGCAGCGGCGTCCCTCGGGAACCAGGCCGATCCCGAGGCGGGCGATGCGGAAAGGCTGTTTTCGCGTGATGTCGGCGCCGTCAAAGACGATCGAGCCCGAGCGCGCCCTGCTCAGCCCGCATATCGAGCGGATTGTCGTCGTCTTGCCCATGCCGTTGCGGCCCATCAGCGCCACCACCTGGCCCTCGTCGACCTGGAGGTCTGCGCCGAACAGCGCCTGGCTGGCGCCATAGAAGGTCTCGATCCCGGCAACCTGCAGGAGCGTCATGCCGGCTCTCCGAGATAGGCGGCGCGCACCGCCGGGTCGGCGCGGATTTCGGCCACGCTGCCCGTGGCGATCACCCGGCCGTAGACGAGAACGCTGATTCGGTCGGCAAGGGCAAAGACGGCGTCCATGTCGTGCTCTACCAGCAGGATCGGCGCCTCCGCCCGCAGGCCGTCGAGAAAACCGGTCAGGGCCTTGGTGCCTTCGGGGTCCATTCCGGCCATCGGTTCGTCGAGCAGGAAGGCTTTCGACCCGAGCGCCAGTGCGATGGCGATTTCGAGCTGTCGCCGCTCGCCATGCGACAGCTCGGCGGCAACCACCGCCCGCTCCGCCAGGCCGACGCGCTCGAGCGCCTGCATGGCGGGCCCCGTCAGGGTTTCGTCGGTCATCACACTGGCAAGGAACCGCAGGCTTGAGCCCTGCCTTGCCTGGACTGCCAGCATGACATTGCGCAACGCGGAAAACTCCGGCGCCAGTGACGAGATCTGGAAGGTGCGTCCAAGGCCGCGCCTTGCGCGTTCGGCGACCCCCGACTGCCCGATATCCTGGCCGAGGAAGCGGATCGTGCCGCTATCGGGTCGCAGCATGCCCGAAATCTGCTGCATCAGGCTCGTCTTGCCGGCGCCGTTCGGTCCGATCAGGGCGTGGATTTCTCCGGCACGCAGGTCGAGGTTGACATCGTCGGTGGCTTTCAGCGCGCCGAAGCTTTTCGACAGATGGCTTATGCTCAGGATGGGCTCAGCCATGACGCGCCTTTCCGGCAAGAACGCCGACCAGGCCACCGCGGGCAAACAGCACCACGCCAAGCAGGATCAGGCCGAGAAACAGCTGCCAGCGATCGGTGATCCCGCCAAGCAGGAACTCCAGCAGCACGAACACCATCGCGCCGGCCACCGGTCCGAACAGCCGTCCCGTCCCGCCAAGGATGATCAGCACGATCAGTTCGCCAGACATCTGCCACGACATCATCGAGGGGCTGACGAAGCGCGTCAGGTCGGCGAACAGCGCGCCTGCGATCCCGACGATCATCGCCGAAATGACAAAGGCCACGAGCCGGATACGCAAAGCGCCGATGCCCACGGAAGCGACCCGCGCCTCGTTTTGGCGCGCTGCCTGCAGCGCCGCGCCGAAGCGCGAATCGCGCAGCCGCCAAACCAGCAGCAGCGCCGCCATCAGCAGCGCGTAGCAGATCAGGAAGAAGCTGGTCGGCACGGCCGTATTCAGCCCCGGGAAACTGTTGCGCAGCGTGATCGACAGGCCGTCCGCGCCTCCATAGGACGGCCAGGAAATGGCGAAGTAGTAGATCATCTGCGCGAAGGCCAGGGTGATCATGATGAAATAGACGCCGCTGGTCCTGAGGCTGATTATGCCGATCGGCAGCGCGGCGAGACCGGCAGCGATTGCGGCAGCCAGCCAGATCACCGGCATCTGGTCGGAACCCGGGAAGGCCACCGGCCACTCCATCAGCGGCTCGGCATTATAGGCATGGCTGGCCAGAATACCGGCCGCATAGCCGCCGATGCCGAAGAATGCGGCGTGGCCGAAGGACACCAGCCCGCCGAAGCCGAGCGCCAGATTGAGGCCCACTGCGGCGAGCGCCAGAATTGCCATGCGCGTGGCGAGCGTCACGTAAAATGGTTCCCCCAGCGCGCTCGCCGCGAAGGGCATCCCAAGCAGCAGCAGCGCCAGGGCGGTGTTGATGATGGTTTCGCGTGCCATGCCCTCAGCCTTGCGCCGCAAACAGGCCCTTCGGCCGGAAGGCAAGGATCAGCGCCATGACGATGTAGATCAGCATCGACGCCAGCGCTGCGCCGATGCCCGATGCCTTCGCCGGGCCGAGCAGGGCGGTGAGCATGCCTGGCAGCAGGAACCTTCCCATTGTGTCGGTGACGCCGACCAGCAGCGCGCCGACAAACGCGCCCTTGATCGAGCCTATACCGCCGATGACGATGACCACGAAGGCCAGGATCAGCACCGGCTCGCCCATGCCCACCTGCACCGACTGCAGGGCGCCGACCATGGCGCCGGCCAGTCCGGCAAGGGCGGCCCCCAGCGCAAACACCAGCGTATAGAGCGTGCGGATGTCGACGCCGAGCGCGCCGATCATCTCGCGGTCGGATTCGCCGGCGCGGATGCGCATGCCGAGACGCGTCCGGCTGATCAGAAGATACAATCCGGCCGCCACGCACAGACCGACGCCGATGATGGCGAGGCGGTAGAGTGGATAGTGGACGTCGCCCGGCAGCGTCACGGCGCCGGCAAGCACCGGCGGAATATTGAGGTAGAGCGGGAATGAGCCGAACAGCCAGCGCGTGCCTTCCGAAAAGATCAGGATCAGCGCGAAGGTCGCCAGCACCTGGTCGAGATGGTCGCGCTCGTAGAGCCGCCGGATGACCGTCACCTCGACGATCGCGCCAGCTGCGGCGGCTGCCGCAAGGCTGGCCATGAGACCCAGCCAGAACGACCCCGTCGCGGCCGCCACCGATGCGCAGGCGAAAGCGCCGATCATGTAGAGCGAGCCGTGCGCCAGGTTGATCAGCCCCATGACACCGAAGATCAGCGTCAGCCCCGCAGCCATCAGGAACAGCATCACGCCGAACTGAATTCCGTTGAGCAGCTGTTCGATGATGAGTGCGGTTTGCACAGTAGACTTCCGATACACAAGCAGGGCCCGACAGGCGCGATCCTCCTCCTGCTTGCGGGAAGAGGATCCGGGTGAGAGGCGGTGACTGTCGGTTCAGTAAATTCCTGACCGGCAAGCGCTGCAGGGACCGCCTTCTGCCCGCAAGGGGTGAAAAGGCGGCGCCGGGACTACATCTTGCAGTCTTTGGCGTATGCGTCCTCGTGATCGACGAAGCTGGTGGCCACGATCTTGTTGGTCAGCACGCCGTCGCTGCCCTTCACCACCTCGCGGACGAAGAAGTCCTGGATCGGATGATGATTGGTGTTGAACGCGAACTTGCCGCGAACTGAATCGAATTCGGCTGCTGCGAGCGCCGCGCGAAACGCGTCCGCGTCCTTGACGCTGGCCTTGGCGGCCGCCGAGGCAATCAGGCTCGCCGTGTCGAAGCCCTGCGCCGCATAGATGGAGGGCAGTCGGTTGTATTCTGCCTTGAACGCGGCGACGAATTCGATGTTCTTGGGATTGTTGAGGTCGGGCGACCACGACGCCGTATTCTTGGCGCCGAGTGCCGCGTCACCCATCGCGCCCAGCACGTCCTGCGAGAACGAGAAACCTGGTCCCATCACCGGGATTTCGACGCCCGACTGGGCATATTGTTTCATGAATGCGATGCCCATGCCGCCGGGCAGAAAAAAGAACACCGAGTCGGCGCCCGAAGCGCGGATCTGCGCGATCTCGGCCGCATAGTCGGTCTGTCCGAGCTTGGTATAGACCTCGCCGACCAGCTCGCCCTTGTAGTAGCGCTTGAAGCCGTTCAGCGAATCGGTGCCGGCCGGATAATTCGGCGCCATGATGAACATCTTCTTGATGCCCTGCTTCTGCGCGTAGTTGCCGGCCGCCTCGTGGAAATTGTCGTTCTGGTAGGCGACGTTGAAATAGTTCTTGTCGCACTTTGCGCCGGCCAGCGGCGAAGGACCGGCATTGGGCGAGATGTAGAATTTGCCCTGCGCCACGACATTCGGCACCACGGCCATGGCGAGGTTCGACCAGATGATGCCGGTAAGCACGTCGACCTTGTCGCTCTGGATCATCTTGTCGGCGATCTGCACGGCGATCTCAGGCTTCATCGCGTCGTCCTCGACGATCACCTCGACGTCCTTGTTGCCCGACAGTTTGAGCGACAGCAGGAAGCCGTCGCGCGCATCGGTGCCGAGACCCGCGCCGCCGCCTGAAAGCGTCGTGATCATGCCGACCTTTACCGGTTCGGCGCTCGCAAGACCCGTCAGGCCGAGCCCCAGTGCCAACGCGGCTGCTGTGAAAAGAGGTTTCATTCATGTCTCCCATTTATTTAGGCGTTCAAAGTGCCGAAAATATGGGCGGATGCAAACCCTCTCTCGAATTAATCTGGCACATTTCTGCGGGCAAATGCGGATGACCTTGAGGAAGGCGCGCGGTTGATCTGGCTTTCGACTGTCGAGCCGGCGCCAGACGTCAGAGCGTTGCTGTCGCTTCCTCGCCCGAAAGTCCGTCCATAATCGGGCATTCGGGCCGGCTGTCCCCGTGACAGGCATGGACCAGATGCCGAAGCGTGTCACGCAGCCCCTTCAGTTCCGAGAGCTTGCGGTCGATTTCACGCAGCTTTGCTTCGGCAATCGCCTTGACCACGGCGCTTTCCCGCTCCTTGTCATTGTAGAGCGACAACAACTGGCGGCATTCCTCGACCGAAAAGCCGAGCCCCCGGGACCGCTGCAGGAAGCGCAGCCGGTGCACATCGTCCATGGAATAGTCGCGGTAACCATTGCCGGCGCGCCCCGCCTTCAGCAGGCCGATATCCTCATAATACCGGATGGTCTTCGGCGGCAGGCCGGATTTATCCGACGCAGTTCCAATGTTCATCACGCCCTCCAGTGCGATTTAACCGGCCCGTTGATCCGCGTCGGTTTACTTCAGCGATACCGTACGCAGGCGAAGCGCGTTGCCGATCACCGAGACGGAGGACAGGCCCATCGCGGCTGCGGCCAGCATCGGCGACAGCAGCGTGCCGAACACCGGGTAGAGCACGCCGGCCGCCACCGGCACGCCAACGGCATTGTAGACGAAGGCGAAAAACAGGTTCTGCTTGATGTTGCGGATCGTCGCCTGCGCCAGTTTCCGCGCCCGCACGATGCCGTTGAGGTCGCCCTTGAGCAGTGTGATGCCGGCGCTTTCGACGGCGACATCCGCACCGGTACCCATTGCGATCCCGACATCCGCCGCCGCCAGCGCCGGCGCATCGTTCACGCCGTCGCCGGCCATCGCCACCTTGGCCCCTGCAGCGTGCAATTCGTCGACAAGCTCCTTCTTCTTTTCCGGCAGCATGTCGGCCCGCACCTCGTCGATGCCGAGCTTTTCGGCCACTGCTTTGGCTGTCCTTTCATTGTCGCCGGTCGCCATGATGATGCGCATGCCGGTTTTGTGCAGGGCGCGAATGGCGTCCGCCGTCGACGCCTTGATCGGGTCGGCGACCGCGACCAGGCCCGCGAGCTTGCCGTCGACAGCAACGAACATCGCCGTCTTGCCCTCCGAACGCAGCGCGTCCGCGCTGTCCTTTAGGGTGCTGACGTCGACTCCCAGTTCATCCATCATCGCCCGGTTGCCGAGCGCCACCTTGCGCTGGCCGACCTTGCCCGACACGCCCTTGCCGGTCACCGCCTCGAAATCCTGTGTCTTGGCGATCTCGGCCTTGCGCGCCCCGGCGCCATCGACGATGGCTTCGGCCAGCGGATGTTCGGAACCCTTTTCGAGGCTCGCGGCAAGGCCAAGCAAGGCGTTCTCCTCGAATCCGTCCGCCGCCACCACGTCGGTCAGCACCGGCTTGCCCTCGGTCAGCGTGCCCGTCTTGTCGACGATCAGCGTGTCCACCGTGGAAAAGCGCTCTAGCGCTTCGGCGTCCTTGATCAGCACCCCGGCCTGCGCGCCCCGCCCGGTCGCCGTCATGATCGACATAGGTGTGGCAAGGCCGAGTGCGCAGGGACAGGCGATGATCAGCACCGATACCGCGGAGACGATGGCGAACACCATGCTCGGATCCGGACCGAAGATCGCCCAGACGACGAAGGCGACGATGGCGACCAGCACCACGGCCGGAACGAAGTAATAGGATACGCGGTCCGCCATTCCCTGGATGGGAGCCCGGCTGCGCTGCGCTTTGGCGACCATCTCCACGATCTGGGAAAGCATGGTCTCGGCGCCGACCTTGTCAGCCTGGATGACCAGCGATCCGTTCTTGTTGAGGGTGCCGCCGGTCACCGTGTCGCCTTCGGTCTTTTCGACCGGGACGGGCTCGCCCGAAAGCATCGATTCGTCGATCGAGGAGCGCCCTTCCATCACCGTTCCGTCGACGGGAACGCTGTCACCCGGTCGCACGCGCAGCCTGTCGCCGGACTGCACATCGTCGAGAGGAACGTCTTTTTCCGAGCCGTCCTCGGCAATCCGGCGGGCGGTCTTGGGCGCCAGGTCCAGCAGCGCGCGGATGGCCGAGCCGGTCCGCTCGCGCGCCTTCAGTTCCAGCACCTGTCCAAGGAAGATCAGCGCAACGATGACGGCGGCGGCTTCGAAATACACGGGAACCGTATCGCCATGGCCTCTGAACTGATGGGGAAAGATGTCGGGAAAAAACGTCGCCACGACGCTGTAGACATAGGCGGTACCGACGCCGATCGAGATCAGCGTCCACATATTGGGGCTGCGGTTGATGATGGACTCCCAACCGCGGTGAAAGAACGGAATGGCCGCCCACAGCACCACCGGCGTCGCCAGCGCGAATTCCACCCAAGTGGCGAGCGGCTCGCCGATCCAGTCGCGTACCGGCAGCCCGACCATCGGACCCATGGCGATGACGAGCAGCGGGATCGCCAGGATTGCGCTCACCCAGAGCCGCCGGGTAAAGTCGATCAGTTCAGGGTTCGGCCCCTCGTCACCCGTCGGCACGCCCATCGGTTCCAGCGCCATGCCGCATATCGGGCATGAACCGGGTTTGTCGCGGATGATTTCCGGATGCATCGGACAGGTATATTGCGTGCCCTTGGGCATCGCCTCCGGCTCCGGTCGCCCATCGGCATATTTTGCCGGATCGGCCTCGAACTTGCCCTTGCACCCTGCCGAGCAGAAATAGTGGCCATGGCCTTCATGGCGAAGAAAATGCTTTGCCGTGGCGCGATCAACCGTCATCCCGCATACTGGATCGACCGCAGTCTCATACGCCGCCGGGTCCTTGACGAACTTGGTCCGGCAGGACTCGCTGCAAAAGTGAAAGACGTGTCCATCCCGTTCCGCGCTCGGCTTGCCCGCAGCTGGATCCACCGTCATGCCGCAGACCGGATCGCGCACGACATCGCCTTCACTGTTGGCGAAACTCGATTTGGAGTCCGCCGCGGCTCCATTCTGATGCTCGTGATGCTGGTCGTTCATCGGGAAACCTCGGATTGTCTCATTCATCGACCGTAAACATTCCAGCAACAGGAAGGTCAAGGAACTTTTATCACTTGGCGCCCGTTGCTTGTCGGCAAACGCGTCCTCGAACCGGGGGCTCGAGGAGAAAACCATGAAAAAGCTTGTAAATCTTTCATCCGCTGCTGCGCTCTTTGGTGGCATGATGCTTGCGATCGTACCGTCCGCATTCGCCCAGATGAAGCACGACGCCATGCCGATGGGAGAGATGAGTGGCGCATCGGCGGCCTATGTCGACGCGATGAGGAAGATGGACATGGACATGGGCGCGATGATGATGACCGGCAAGCCCGGCGCAGACTTCGCGATGATGATGATTCCCCATCACCAGAGCGCCATCGATATGGCCAAGGCCTATCTCGCAAGCAGCGACAACGATCCGGAACTGACCCAGCTCGCCAATGGCATCGTTGCGGCGCAGGAAAGCGAGATCGCCTTTCTCAAGGCGTGGCTGGAGAAAAACGCCAAGTAGCGTCTCGCGCGCCCCGGCGCAGCAAACGATTGGCGACGAGCGTATTGGCGTCGGCTGCGGCGCCATGTAGCGCGATTTCGGAACAGTCCGGCAAGGCGCGTCCCGCGCTCGGGAAAAGCCTACACGCTGCGCATGAAAACGCGTTGGCGCTCCTGTCAGGCGGTCTGTGTCCTGACAGGTGCGTCGGCGATGAGCCTTGCCGCCCACATGCCGGCAAACATTGCCGGCACGAAGGCCAGCGTGCCGGGCGCGGCAAGGCCGATCGCAGTGAGGGCAGGGCCCGGACAGAAACCGCTCAGTCCCCAACCGAGGCCGAAGATCGCCGG
>JBKJRE010000298.1:0-5473 GCA_046594775.1 Rhizobiaceae bacterium
GTCTTGGCGTCGTGCATGTTGATCGTGGCCATGGGTCAAATATAGCTAGAAAGTTAGCTAGAATCAATGGGAGCGCGGTGGCCTGCTGCCTACCAAGGTTCCAGCGCGTGATATCCATGCGCCGTTTCACCTCCCCCTTGAGGGGAGGTCGGAGGTCGCCAGACCTCCGGGTGGGGGTAATTGCAGCGCCGCAACCCCCACCCGACGCTACGCGTCGACCTCCCCTCAAGGGGGAGGTAGAAACCGAGTCCAGCCCCCGCAACCATCCCCGCCCGCTTGCGTTTCAGACAGCAGCGGCAACGCCCATTATCCCAATAGATCGCGCGGCGGCCTTCAGAAAAACCAGGACAATCACTCGTGTCCGAGACCGTCACCCTCACCGACCACGACGCCATCCGCGACTGGGCCGCCGCCCGCGCGGGCGCACCGGCCATCGTCGACAGCTCAGTGAAGTCAGGCGTCCAGGCGATGCTGCGGCTGGTCTTCGGCCAGCACGCCTACCAGGATCAGGACCGCGCCGAGCGCCTGCCAAATTCGGGCGGCATCGACCTCGTCGAGTGGAGCGAGTGGTTCGAGGCTTTTGACAAGGCCGACCTCGCGCTCGTCGTCGCCGCCGACAGGCCGGGCGTGCGCGACAGCTGGCACGAATTCGTCCGCCGCGACAGCAAGGACTGAGCCGGCGAACAGGCTTGGCACCCGCCGCCATCCCGGAAGTTTATTCACGCCTTTCCCACCTTTACTACAATACCGCCGCCCTGACCAAAGGAAACGGCGATGGACGGCAAAGCGGCGATAGACGACAACCACCAGGCGCTGAAGCGCATCGTGAACGGTCTCGTCGGCATGGCCGGCCTGGGCTGTCTTTCCTCGCCCCTTGCGGGAGAGGATGGTTCGGCTCGGCAAGGCAAAGCCGAGCCGCTAGCCGAAACTGGTGAGGGGGCCAGCTCCCGTCCGCTCGACGCCCATGCCGCCGGCATGACGCTACCGGCGTCTCTCCCCCGCCATCTGCGCCTCGCCATCCTGCGGCTGCTGCGCCCGGCCGAGGCCGCGGCGCGACGGCTGATCATCGCGGCGGCGCGCGGTCTTTCCGTGGTGCTGCCGCCGCCGCGCAAGAAACCTGCTCGCGTCTCCATGGTCCCGCACGCCTTGCTGCGCCGCTTCGGCATCGCCGTGGTGATTTCGCCCGCCGATTGCGCCCCTGCCCGGCGACCCGCCACGACACGCGCCGACCGTCCGCTGCCGCTCATCGATCCGCCGCAGCGTCCGTTCCGCCGTCGCCACCGCATCGCGCCAGCGCACGCGGCACCCAGAGTCCTGTTTCCCGGCATCACCGAGCCGCATTCCCTGCCGCCGCCGCCCTCGCCCGACGACCCGATCGACGCCGCCAATCTTGCCCGGCGTCTCGCCGCTCTCAGCGCCGCGCTCGACGACCTGCCGGGCCAGGCCAGACGCTTCGCCCGTTGGCAGGCGCTTCAGGCGCGCAACCGCGACACGGGAACATCGCCCCGGCCGTTCCGACGCAACTCGCCGCTCCGGCCCGGCCGTCCGCCGGGTGGCCGGCTGTTCAGCTACGACCCCGCCTCCGCCAGCCGGCGCAACATCCGCGACGTCGACGAGATTCTGGCGCACGCCCACGCGCTCGCCCTCTACGCGCTGGCGCATCCCGACACCTCATGACCCTGTCCGTCGGCCGCAAAATTCAGTCATCGACCCCCACTCCGTCACGCTTCGCGTGCCACCTCTCCCCCGATCGACGGGGGAGAGGAACGCCGACGCACGCCCCAGCGCCCTTCCTCTCCCCTACGCAGTGGGGGAGAGGTGGCTCGCCCGCAGGGCGAGACGGAGTGGGGGCCTTCCAATGCAATTTGCGCGCCTACTCTTCTCCCCCCCCTTTTTTGGGGGGAGAAGGTGGCCCGAAGGGCCGGATGAGGGGGGTCCGCAGGGCGGGCGAGACCCGTGGCTCGCCCGGAAGGGCAATATGGCACCCTCAACACGCCCTGTCAGGAGAGCGCCGCTTTCGGGTGGACAACCCTCCCCGCCCGACGCATTTTCCGCCGACGCAAATCAGGAGCAGCCCGCATGACCAGATCCGGAACAAGCCGCGCCGGCCAGATTCGCGCGGGAATGGGCGGCTGGACCTTCGAGCCCTGGGAAGGCACGTTCTACCCGGAAAAACTGCCCAAGAAGCAGCAGCTGCAGTTCGCCGCCCGGCAGGTGCCGACCATCGAGATCAACGGCACCTATTATCGCGGCCAGACGCCCGAGACCTTTGCCAAATGGGCGGCCGACACGCCCGAAAATTTCGTTTTCGCGCTCAAGGGCAACCGCTTCGTCACCAACAAGAAGGTTTTGGGGCAGGCCGGCGAGTCGATGCAGAAATTCTGGGACACCGGCGTGCACGAGCTCGGCGACCGGCTCGGCCCCGTCGTCTGGCAGTTCGCGCCGACCAAAAAGTTCGAGCCCGACGATTTCGAGGCGTTTCTGAAGCTGCTGCCGGAAAAAACCGGCGGCGTGCGGCTGCGCCACGTGCTGGAGGTCCGCCACGCCTCCTTCGCCGTGCCGGAATTCGTCGCGCTGGCGAGAAAATACCAGGCGGCGATCTGCTACGCGCATCACCACGACTATCCGGAGATCGCCGACGTGACGGCTGATTTCGTCTATGCGCGGCTGCAGAAGGGCGAGGATTCGGAGCCGACGGCCTACACGCCGAAGGAGCTCGACCGCTGGGCCGGGCGCGCCCGAACCTGGGCCGAAGGCGGCCAGCCGGACGATCTGCCGCTCGCCGATCCGGAGTCAAAGCCCAAGAAGGAGCCTCGCGACGTCTTCCTCTACATCATCCACGAGGGCAAGATCCGCGCGCCTCAGGGCGCCATGGCCCTGATGGAGCGTGTGAATTCCAGGACTTGATACACCGCCCGGAGAAGTCAGGCCGCCGCGACCAGAATCTCGTTGTAGGTATCGAGGTCGACATAGAAGATCCTGGTGATCTCCCTCACCAGTTCGTCATTGTCGTAGCCCTGCTCGCGCAGAATATTGATGGCGGTGATGATTTCGACTCGATCGACAAGCCGCCGCTTGGAATTGTCCTCGACGAAATGATCCATCGCGCTGTCCTTCGTTTCGTTTGCCTGACGCACTCACGGAACCAACAGATGACAGGAACCACATACGAGGCTGTGCTTGCGCGGACCTTCTCACGACAAGTTCGCCTCACGCGAAAGACAGGACGGACCAGATAGACTTGCTCAACGCGGTCGACTCACGAGACTGTGATTAGAATAGCACAATTTCTCGACTGACGACCGGATCAGCTCAGTCGGCCTCCAGCATCTCCTTCACAACAGTCGCCAGTTGCTTCAGCGAGAACGGCTTCGGCAGATAGCCGAACTTTGCATCGGCGGGCAGGTTCTTGGCAAACGCGTCCTCGGCATAGCCCGACACGAAGACGAACTTGATGTCCGGCCTCAGCTTGCGCAATTCGCCGAGCAGCGTCGGCCCGTCCATTTCGGGCATCACCACGTCCGACACCACGATATCGACCTCGCCTTCGAGTTCGTGATAGACCTCCAGCGCCTCGACGCCCGACGATGCCTCGTGCACCGTGTAGCCTCGTGACGTCAGTGCGCGCACGCCGCCCATGCGCACCGCATCTTCGTCCTCGACCAGCAGCACGGTGGCCGATCCCGAAAGGTCTTTCGCCGCGTCCGCCGCCTTGGCCACAGCCGCGGCTTCCGCCGTCACGCGCTTGGCCTCGACCTCGCCCTCTTCCTTGGCGTCGGGAACGTGCCGCGGCAGGAAGATGCGGAACGTCGAGCCCTTGCCGACCTCGGAATCGCAATAGATGAAACCGCCCGTCTGCTTGATGATGCCATAGACCATCGACAGGCCGAGTCCGGTTCCCTTGCCCACTTCCTTGGTGGTGAAGAAGGGTTCGAATATCTGCTTGAGAACATCGGGCGGGATGCCGCTTCCGGTATCCTCGATTTCGACCACGACATAGTCCGCGGCAATCATCTCCCGGTAGCCGAAGGCCTTTGTATCCTGGGCGAGGAGGTTTTTAGTGCGCACCGTGAGTTCGCCGCCCTCGGGCATGGCGTCACGCGCATTGACCGCCAGGTTCACGACAACCTGTTCGAACTGGCCGATATCGACCTTCACTTGCCACAGATCGCGGCCATGGTCGATCTTGAGCTTGATCGAATTGCCGACAAGCCGAGCCAGCAGCATGCGCAAATCGGCAAGCACGTCCGTCAGGTTGAGCACTTCGGGGCGCAGCGTCTGTTTGCGCGAGAACGCCAGAAGCTGACGCACCAGGGATGCTGCCCGGTTGGCGTTCTGCTTGATGTTCATGATGTCGGGGAACGATGGGTCCGACGGGCGATGGTTGGTGAGCAGCAGGTCCGACGCCATGATGATGGCGGTCAGAACATTGTTGAAGTCGTGCGCGATGCCGCCCGCGAGTTGGCCCACGGCCTGCATCTTCTGGCTTTGCGCCATCTGGCCTTCGAGCGCCTTCTGTTCCGTGGTTTCCACTGCGTAGACGATGGCCGCTTCTTCCGCACCCTCCCCGCCGGTCCCGTCGGCGACCGCATTGACATAATATCGGATGTGCCGGTCTTCATTGTCCGGCAGCAGCGTGTCGATCGGCGCGATATCCGCCTGGCGCTGCCTCGCCTTCTCCAGCGCAGCGGCGAAAGCAGAGCGGTCGCGCTCGTGGATGACCGTGTCGAAGCGCACTTTCCGGTCGACGGCGTCGCGGTCGACCACGGCCGAAAACAGCGACAGGAACGGCGCGTTCGTGCGCAGGATTCGACCCTCCAGATCGACGGCCGCAATCGCCATTGGCGTGGAATTGAAAAACCGCGTGAAGCGGATTTCGGAAGCACGCAACTCGGCCGACGAATCCTCGCCCTGCGTACGGTTGAGCACGATGGTTCGCGTCGGGCCGTTCAACCCTTCGCGGCTGGCCGAAACCCGGTGCATGAAGCGCACCGGCAGCGCTTCGCCAGTCACCGTCGCAAGGTCGAGGTCGATCACCGCATTGCGCGTCGTACCCGGATCTGCCTTGACCGCGCGCACCAGAGCGATGCCGTCGCCGGCCACGATCTCCTTGAGTTTTAGCGCGCCCGGCGTGAAGCTTGCGAGGTCGATGCCAAGCCACTCCGCAAGCGTCGCGTTGATATAGGTGATGCCGCCTTCCTGGTCGGCCGAAAAGAAGCCGGCCGGCGCATGATCGAGATGATCGATCGCCTTTTGCAGATCGAGGAAGAACCGCTCCTGTTCAGCCCGTTCCTTGGAAATGTCGGCGAGCTGCCATGCCAGCAGCGGCTGACGCTGACCCGGCACGCCGAAGGTACGGGCCCTAGCCCTGTACCACCTCGCGCCGGGCTCTGCGCCTGGCCGGATGGCCTGCGACAGACGAAACTCGCCGTCGCCTTCCCGCCCGTCGGTGAGGCCGGAGGCCAGCCTGTAG
>JBKJRE010000388.1:0-5307 GCA_046594775.1 Rhizobiaceae bacterium
GACGAAGGTCCAAAGAATAAGCGCGAGACATGGCAAGTCCTCCTGCCATGTTGATGAATCATAAAATCGAAGCCGACGGAATCGGCGGATTCAAAAAATCCGCCCGACGCTCTAACCAAATCCAACGTTTCTCTGGGTTGCGAACTGAAAAGATTGCCTTCACTTGCCCCCAGGTCGGGTTCTCGCGTGCCGCTTTGTGCGCGCTTGTTCAACAACGCTACAGGGTGCAACGTTAAGCGTTTTCACAAGCCCCATTTCAACGTTAACCGTTTTCGCGGGAACCGATCCGCAACGATTGACGTTACCCCGGAATAAAAATATGGCTACTATTAGGTAAACAGCGTTGGAGTTAGTAAAATGAAACTGTTTAAAACGCTATTGGGCGCGTTGGGATTGTTGGGCGCCGGGGCTGCCTCTCAGGGCGCTGTTAACGTCGCATACGCGCTTACCCAGGACGAGAACGACGTCAATGTCGCCGGGCTTTCCTCGGAAGAGATCGAACTGCGGGCGTGTGAAAAGGCCTTGCAAGCGAATTCGATCGAGGCGCTGGAAGAATTCCTGAACAAGTATCCTCGCTCCAACGCGTGCAAGGTTCTGGCGCTGAACGCGCTCAACGCCTTTTCTGGCGATGAGAACCGAGGCCCTTCCGGCCCGAATCCAGGCCCGAATCCAGGCAATGGTTACGGTGGGTAGTAGGACGCATGTTCGGCGCCGGTAGCAGGCCTCTTTCGAAGGCAGTATACGTCATTCTGTTAGCATTGGTCGTCTTGCCACTTAGAGCAAATGCGGCTGAAAGCGACATTGCAAAAGAAGCGGAGGCCGGAGAATACCTGTCGGCGCCCCAACTTTACGATCTTTTCTACGGCCGCACCTGGCGTTGGGGTCCGGACAAGGGCGGATTCTACAGTAATGTCGGCCGGCAATTTTTGGCCTATTCCGGGGCTGGCGCCACGCGGAGCTATGCTGAAGGAAACTGGTTCATCACCAGCGATGGCAGGGTTTGCACGAGAGCCGTTTGGCACAGCACGACCTGGGTGGGCAAAGTTCAGGAGTGCCTTCAGCACAAAACAGACGGCCGTCGGATCTTTCAGAGAAAGATGCCGAAGGGCGATTGGTATGTGTTCAAGAACACGCCTATGAAATCAGGCGACGTCTATGGCCAGTTCGTCGTTGGCGATCGTGTCTCCGCCGGATACAACAAGAACAAGCAGTTCGTGGATTCTCTCCGAAAAAAATAGTCGGCGCCAGTCGCATGGGCTGATCGATCAATCAGCCCATGCAACGATCAGCTTCCTGAAAAACGCATTTGAAGGGTTGGCGTTCGCTCCCCAGGGCAACCTGACGGCGATGTTGATCGTCAACGGAATCTTCATACGCGCGCCGATCTCTACTTCAAGCTCGTTCAATGTAAATTTGCTCTCTACACGCTTCCAACCCGAAAAGGCGATGGTGTTGCCTGGCACGGCGCTCTCCCAGATGACTTCGTCATCGGAGCGCGACAGAGCCAAGGCAAAATCAAAGTCCGCAGCGTCGTCATGCGCGACTTCGACCTTGGCAACCACTCTGCGAGCAAACGCAGGAAATTGCCATTTCAGGGCCGCGGCCACCGGTCCTTGAGGGTGAGGACGCAGGAAGATGCCCCCACCATTGGACGCGAACATCAGCAGCGGGCGCTCGGAACTGTACTTCGTCAGCAGATGTGCCTGCCTGATTTCGTCATCTGTGAGGCTTCGGGCCCGTTGACGGTGAGGGGGTGGGCCGAGCCTGGGCCGTTGGAGAATGTCGGCGCCAAGCTTTCTGTGGACCGTGAAGTTCTGGAGACACACCGCGGCATCGCGAATCGCGCCGTCTCCCTTGGGACGAACCGCGACAATCAGATTTGTGGCCATGGTTTCGGGAATAGTCCGGCGGGCGCCGATTTCCTTCAGTTCCCAGTCATGAGCCAGGGTCACCCAGCCTGATGAGCCTTCACTGCTTTGAGAACCCTGTTGCTGCGCCGCGACGACGGGATCGACATGAAGCGGCGCCGACAGAAGCAGCACTTCCATCGGACTTGAAATGCTGCTCTCGAGCGAGACATTGGCTGAAATCGATACCGCACCGGCCGGATATCCTGACGCCAGGACGGCGACCGCCAGCCTCTTTCCATTCGATCCCATGACGAGTTGCCCTTGATCCTGAACGTAAAACAGCGGATCGCCCGGTGTCGTTGCCGCCACGGTGAATTCCTGTAGCGTCGAGGCTTCAAGACGACTTTCAGCCAGCAAGCCGCTGCCCAGGTCCCTTATCGCGCGGGTTGGAGCGCTTTCCAGTTCAAAGGCCTTCCGGGCCTCGTATCCCAGGTTTGTGGAATTTATCCCGGAAAGCAGCATCAATGCCGCATCGGCGCGCCCTTCCGAGGCGGCTATCCGGGCCAAGAGTTCGATGGCATCCTGGCTATTCGGATCCAGATGGGACAGTTCCAGATACTGCGCCCCCGATACCGAGTGTCGCAGGTTTTCCCGATAACCTTCCATTTCGACCGGACCGACATTCTGGGCGAGAAGCAAATGATAGAGATGATCTCCCGCAAGGAAGCCATGCTTCTTGAACACGTCGATGATCGGCAGTCTCGTATCATACCAATGCGAGCTCCGGTACATCGCCTCGGTGTTGGACCGGTACCAATACAAGGGCTCTGGAACCAGCCTCAACTTTAGTCCTGCAATCACCGCACGGGTAAAAAACTCCCAGTCCTGGGCGATGAACCCGTAGGTCTCGTTTTGATAGCCGATCTGGTCGAAGACGGATCGCCTGATGATGGCATTCGCATCGCCAAACACGTCGTGCAAGAGACCCAACTCAAGGCAGTGGCCAAGGGTCAGATACTGGATCAGCCCGGCCCGGCGATCCTTCGGAACGAACTCCTCGTAAAAGAGCATCTGGAATCCGGTGCAGATATCGGCGCCTGATGTCTCCAATGCGTTAACGAACGTCTCGACAGCCTCCGGAAAAAGAGCATTGTCGTCATCGGCAAACAAAACATATTTGCCTCGCGAGGCTCGTATCCCGGCATTGCGCGCCGCACCAAGATATTTGTTGGCCTGGCGTAGAATACGCCAACCCTTCTTCTTGAATGGCGCCTCCAGACGCTTCAGAAGATCGATCGCCGCTGGTTGATCGCTCCCGTCGTCAACAATGATAAGTTCGATATTTGGGTAAGTCTGGGCCTCGATCGCTTCGATGGCCTGTGGCAGATATTGCGGGCGGTTGTAGTGAGCCATTACAATGCTCACCATTTCGCGTTTGCCGGCCTTTGAATGGCCGTGCTTCCTCCGCTTCGATTGCTTGATCACCTTGGCCGTGAACTCGGACCAGGCGTTGCGTCTCTCACCCGCCGGGCGTTGCGGCCGAACTCGAACGGGAGTGGCGAGAACATTCTTGATGAGCGCTGCGATGTCGCCCGGACGCGGCCTCGCAAGGACGCTGGCGCGGTCCTTTTCCGCGACAAACTGGGTGTTGGCGCCGACATCGGTTGCGATGAAGGGAACTCCGGCATCGACACAGGCGGAAACCCAGTTGCCCGTGGCGCTGTCCAGAGCCGGGACAATAGCGAGCAAACCGGGTCGCTTCACGTAGTCGATCCGTTCGCGGAAGCTCATGCGCGAGAACAACTTCAAGGAGTATGGCCAGCGCTTCGACCGTCGCAAAACCATGCCGCCGGTATGCTCGCCGAGGATTCGTCCAAACGGTCCGAACGCAGTGATGGTAAGGTCGCGGACACCTGCCTTGACCAGACTGTCCACCGCGTCGCAGAACAGGGCTGCGCCTTCACTGTACTTGGGCCCCGTGAGCAACACGATCTCGTCGATCTGGGTCAGGGTGGTCAATTCATCCTGGACGATCGGTCGCCACTCCCAGGGAACAAGCGGGGCGATGACTTTCGCTGATTTCGAAACCTTCCAATCCTTCCGTCTCATCCACGCCAGGAGTTCGGTCGACGAACAGGCCAGATGTTCAGCCTGTTCGGCGCAATATTTCTCCATGAAGGCCGTTGTAACCTGGCCTATCCCGCCGAGGAAAAAGCGATCCGCTTCGCCACTCCAATCGAGCGGCGCATGCGCCACGACAATGATGGGCGGGGGATTGTGGAATACGCCCGTCTCGATCGCCAGAAGACTGTAATAGGCGAGGCCGCCTTCCAGCTGGACTATGACGGCATCGAACTGCTGACCGGAAAGATAATGATAGAGCGCCAGGGACTGGCTTTCGATGGTCCACAGGAGCGGCAGGAGCCGATCGGATTTTTCGAGAACATCCAGGTGGATCAGATGGTTGTAGGCACAATGCTGTCGCCGCTTGGTCAGTTCCTCGTCGGACACCTCGGTCCGCCACGGGGTCCACAAGAGTGTGACGTCGTTGCCTGCCGACGAAAGCGCCTGCGCAAGGCCATTGATGGCGCCGATTTCGTCATCGCCTTTTTCAGGGCCGACAATCTCTCTTGTAACGAGGCAGATCCGGGGAGGAGAGGACCGACCCGATCGCTTTGTCTCTTGCATTGTTCCCACCGGTTTTCCCCTTGCCACGCCACCTTTGGGTCATCTAGGCGCACTTGCCTTAACACATAGGCATTTCGCCTGAAATTTTGGTAAAGCGCTTCCCGAAGACAACACAACCGCATATCACTTGGCGGAGGTTGAACCGGCGAGGCGTGGGTGACTATGAGCAGATCGGGAGTTTGGCGCGGCGATTTGCAGAAGATGGACGGGCGCCGCATTCCTGAAAATCACGGGGAGATTCGTGCGTTCAGCAGCATGCGCAACGAGCTTCTTCGACTTCCTTTTTGGCTGAGCTACTATCGAGAGATGGGCGTTGAGCGGTTCTTCATAATCGACAATGAATCTGATGATGGCTCGCAGGATTTTATTATAGATCAAAAAGACTGCCATCTGTTCAAGGCAACAGGATCGCATTTTGTAAACAATATTGATCCGCCAAACTGGCAGAACACTGTTCTCAATGTGTATGGAAGCGATCATTGGTGTGTTGTTGCAGATGGCGACGAACTGTTTGTGTATCCCAAATGCGAACAGATCGACTTGCCAAAGCTGTGCCAATACCTTGATGCAACCAACGCCGACGCCTTGATCGTGAATATGATCGACATGTATGGCAGCGGACCGATTGCCGCCGCGGAGTATCATTCAGGCGAGGCTTTCATCGATGCCTCGCCATTCTTCGATCCGAAGCCTGGTTGGCTGCAGCAGCGTGATAACTCATACCCATCCGAATTGATGTTCGGCGGGGTGCGCGAGCGAGCGCTTTGGC
>JBKJRE010000526.1:0-3351 GCA_046594775.1 Rhizobiaceae bacterium
CAACGCTTGATCTGGTAGAGCAGGCAAGGACGGGTGCGGCTCTCGAACACCGAATCGGTGCATGTCCTGAGCAGGAACGCGCGCTGCAGCGAATTGATGGTTCGCCCGACCGATCCGGCCGAGGCAAAGGGGCCGAAATAGTCGCCCCTGCGGGACCGGGCGCCCCGATGCTTGAAAATGCCGGGCGACGGATGATCGCCGGTCAGGACTATGTAGGGGAACGACTTGTCGTCCCGCATCAAAACGTTGTAGCGCGGCCTCAGCCGCTTGATGAGGTTCGCTTCGAGCAACAAGGCTTCGATTTCGGTGCGGGTGACAACGAACTCCATCGTCGCCGTTTCGCGTACCATTCGGCCGATGCGGTTGGTGTGGAAGCGTCCCTGGGCGTAGTTGGTCACCCGTTTTTTAAGGCTTCGCGCCTTGCCGACATAAAGCACATCGCCGACGCCGTTCATCATCCGATAGACGCCAGGTGCATTGGGCAGTTGCCGGACCAAGGTCTGTATGACCTCGGCTCCGACCATACCGTCGGCATCGCCACTGTGCGCGGTCCAGTCGATCGCGGTAAAGGGCAGATCGGCTCCGGCAGGACGGGGTGCGTATGCCTCATCGGCCTGCCCCTCCTCCACGTCGTCGTCGTCGTGGATCAAAGCGTCAATGTCGTCAGCGTCGGCTTCGGATGAGCTCTCGACCGGCGGCTTCTTTCCATCCTGTGGGCTCATTCCGGCATGCCTGTCACGTCAGGTGTGCGCCAGGCAAGATGCTGGCCGCCGTCCAGCGCGATCATCTGGCCGGTCACGGATTGCGCTTCCCACAAAAAACGGATCGCGGCGCCAAATTCGCTCAGCTCTGGCCCCTGCTCAAGAATCAGCGCGCCGACCTGGGCAGCGAAGTCCTGGCTGTCCTGTCGAGCATTGGCAAGCGTCGGCCCGGGACCAAGGGCGTTGACGCGAATGTTTGGTCCGAGAGCTTGCGCCATGGTCTGCGTGGCCGTCCAGAGCGCGGATTTGGATAACGTGTATGAAAAGAAGTTCGGCGTCGGCTTCCACACCCGTTGGTCGATGACGTTGACGATCAGCCCTTTGGATCCGGCAGGAAGCTCTGCAGCGAATCGGCGTGAAAGAATGGCTGGGGCCTTCACATGAACCGCAAAGTGCCGATCCCACACGTCGAGATCAAAATCTTCAAGGCGATCATTCTCGAAGATCGAGGCGTTGTTCACAAGCAGGCCAACGGGCCCCAGGCCTCTGATGGTGGCTCGAAACAGTTCGTCCGTTTCGAGCGGGTCGGTAAGGTCGCCACCCACGACCGTCGCCCGACCGCCCGTCCCGGTGATTTTGGCTGCGAGCGCCTGTGCCTCATCGCGCGACCGATTGCAGTGAATGGCAACTGCAAAACCGTGTGCGGCGAGATCCTCAACGATGGCAGCACCGATGCGCTTTGCTCCGCCGGTAACCAATGCCGTTTTTTCGGCCTGAGCCATCCAAGTTCCCTGTATGAACTGAAACTGTCGACGCCGCCGGAGCCGCAACTTCGTTAAAATGCGTTCGTTCCTCGGGCGGCATTGTGGCCAAACCCTCGCCTGATCCGACACTTCAGGACTGCAATAAGAGCCTGGATGCAGATATAGGGTTCTGAGGACCTTACTCCAAGCGGCTTTGCGGCATCCTGTCCATCGTTGCTGACATGAACTGTTGCACAGGAGCAACGTCAAGATTCTGCCTTATTGGCGCCGGGCAAAGACCCGAATTCAGGTTCGCTGGGGCCACATTTCGACATCAGATTGGGAACTGTCAGACGGCCGGATTGTTTAGCTTCTGCGAACACCCGGCGCGTCTCAAGGAACCCACACCGGGTATTGTGGTCATGGAGTACTAGAATGAACTATTTTCTCAATAACATGCGTCCCGTGGCAACGGCTCTCGGATTGTTCGCATTGGTCGGCACAATGCCAGCTTATGCAGCTGACGTTATGATGGAAGAGCCTCCGGTCCCCGCCGCTCCCATGGCAGAACCGCCTGTCGCTTCTTGGACCGGCGCTTATGCAGGTCTCACCGGCGGATATGCATTTGCCGGTCGCACGGAAGACAAATTCTTCAACAACACCATCGACACCGATGGATTTCTCATCGGAGGTTTCGTTGGCTATAACTATCAGGTCGGCAACATTGTAGCCGGCGCTGAAGCAGACCTCGGATACAGCTGGGAACACGGAAGCAACGCTGGCCAGACATCGGATTCCGGTGTCGAAGGGTCGCTCCGCGCTCGTCTTGGCTACGTCGTGTCGCCTGCGGTCCTCCTCTACGTGACTGCCGGTGGCGCCGCCAAGGACCTTGAGGTTTCCAACGGCGCGACGTCGGAGAGCAACACCATGATCGGCTGGACTGCCGGTGGCGGTGCGGATGTGATGGTAACGGACAATGTTTTCGGTCGCGTCGAGTACCGTTACACGGACTTCGGCAGCGATACCTTCAACGGCACCAAGGTTAGTGACAAGGACAACCGTATCCTTGTCGGACTGGGCGTAAAGTTCTAGGCCACAGCTTGCATTTGTTGAAGAAGGCCGGGCGTGTATTGCCCGGCCTTCTTTCATTTCCGGCGGGCTTATGCAGGATGCAGGCTTTTCAGCTCGGGGAATTTTTCATCGAATCGCGCCGCCCAGCGTCGCAGACGTCCCCGGCCCTTTTCCCATTTTCCGACAAAACGCAGGTCGAGATAGGCCAGCGTCGCGCGCAGCGCAATATGACCTGCCGTCGGCTTCTTTCCGAATTTGGGCGGGTTCGCGTTGAGATAATCGAGGCCGCGAACAACCTTTGCCCACTGCTTGTCCAGCCAGGGCTGGTGCACCATGTCTTCGGGACGCGAACGGCGCTCATAGACATGCGCCAGGGCACAATCGGCAATGCCGTCAGCCAGAGCCTCAAGACGCTCCGCATCCGTGCGGCGCGCCGAACTTCGCGACAACAGCCGACCTCCCGAAACGCGGTTCAAATACTGGATGATGGCGCGGCTGTCGAAGATGGCCTCACCCTCGTCAGTGATCAGCACAGGAATCTTTCCAAGCGGGTTTGCGCCTATGAGTTCCGCCGGCTCCGCGGCCGTGTCTACTTTGATCGCCTCAAGCGGGATGCCGGCATAGGCGGCGGCCATCCGCACTTTGGCACTATAGGGAGAAGCGGGAGCGTAGAGTACTTTGGGCATGTGTGGCTGTTCCGTGACAAGTGTTTTCCGGACACTAGAGCGTTGGACTGAAAACCGGAATCGACGGTTCCCGTTTGCTTGAATTTGTGATTCACCGTTGTTGGAGGTGGATCATGGGCAGAAGCTATTCGTCTGATCTTCGTGATCGTG